>JAJZUR010000051.1 GCA_021848375.1 Pseudomonadota bacterium
GACGTAAATTCTCTACTTTTTGGATCACTTGGGATGTTGGTGTTTTAAAACCCGAATAGATAACCACCAAAGGTAAACCCTTATCGATCTTTTTTAAAATATAAGGCGCATTTTGTTGGTAAACAACAATACTGCCATAGACACAAGCAGCCACATCAGCGCCCGATCCAACACCTTGGACGCGGCGAATAATTTCTCTTGCGATTTCAAATAAAATTCGCAAGGTATCTCTTGTATTATTTGCTGATTTTTTTTCTTTATCTTCTATTGAAGCAATAAATTCTTGTAATACAAAAACCGTTGCAACGGTAACCGCCGCAGAGGATCCTAACCCGAGGGTGTCTTTAAATTCAGAATCAACACTGATATCAAAGCCAGTGGGTAACACTTCTTTAAAATAAAGAATAGCTGCTAAAATAAAAGTAAACGGTTTTTGAACGGTAATATCTTGCAATGCAATTTCTAAGGTTCCCAAAACAGACTGGATCTTAACTATATTATCTGATCTTGGTGTTAGGGTAACGGTGACTTTTTTATCAATGGCGATTACAATGGCTCTTTTATTATGCAAAACCGCATGTTCACCACACAGCATCAAAGAGCCCGGTGCAACTGCCCTATAATAGGTGGGTGCCATAAGAATCTCCTCGGACAGATTGTAAGGTATATCCATACTCTTGAGCGATAGAAGATACCTCTCTATCCGTTTCTGATACAATCAATACGACCCCTGCAGCATCACCCTGAATTGAACCTGCGCCACATACTTTAGCTGCCGCCCCTTCTATTTCCAAAGCATTGATAAACGCGCGAACTTTAGCAGGTACCACCCCGATACCCATTAATAAACGATGATTTAACCGAATACACTCTTGGATCTTTTGGATATCATTGGCTTGCAGCGCTTGATCAAAAAGATCGGTGACTGCTGCAAAATCATCCCCTAACGTTCCGTTTTTAAAATATTTCGCGACCGCTTGCACACATTCCCCTGTCGTAGTTGCAGGCGATCCTGTTTGCACGATTGACATCGGAATGTTTGGAAGTTCCCGTTTTTCGGATTTACCGTGCAGAAAACGTAAACACCCGCCTGACATGGCTATTTGCAAATCAACACCGCTGGAATAACCATGTTGCAAATTCTCTGCTTCGCGCCCCAACAACATAAATCGGCTCGGATCAATATCTAATTTTAAAAAATGGGACAACGCATACAGCGTACTCATGACTAATGCAGCGGAAGATCCCATCCCGCAACCAATCGGGATTTCCGAGGATGCACGAATTTCCAACCCTTCTGAGAGCGGAATATTCCAGGTTTGCAAGAGATGCATTACGGTATATTGTAATAATTCAAAGGGTCGTTTTAAAACGTCCCGAATATTACAGCGACCTTCTAAAAAAGCATAATATTGTCTTTGAATTCTTTGTTTTAAGATATCCAGCGCATGCAGAGTAAAAGATTTTGCATATTTTAAATTTAAACAATTGAATAATATCGCGGAAGATAAACTGGAGATAACCATACTTTCTGCATATCGATCAATTGCCATCGCCAACGCTGGCTTACCATAGACGACTGCGTGTTCCCCGGATAAAATCAATTTGGCGGGCGAACGTGCTCTTAAAGGTTTTTTCATAGCTTTGCATTCTCATAGAATCGCTTGTGATCACTCACCTCTGCCAACCGATATCTTCCCGTCTGGTAATTAGATATCACAAGAGATCCCCCATCCACTGGATAACGAAAATTATAAAACCCTTCATATTCTGCCAACGATAATGGAATTCGACTTTTTAACATGTCACGATGTCGCACCATATCCAACATCGATTTATAATTTTCTTGCACAACGCCGCTAAAAAATTCTGCAATACACCCAGAACCATAACTATAAAAGCCAATACGTCGATGCGTTAGATCTTCCGGATCATTTTCTAATAAGGAAAGCAGTCCTAAATACAAAGCTGCCGTATAACAATTGCCAACCAAACGGCCATATTCTAACGAAGCGCCTAATTGCGCTTGCATTTCATCTCTTGATATTGCGGATATTCCGTTAAACCGAGCAAGACACAAATGCGCTTTTTCAACCAATTTAGGCACAGGAACATGGTAACAAAATCGAGCATGATCAAAAAAAGTTCTACCTGAGATTTGCGTATATTGTTCCCAGGTTTTTTGCACCAATTTCAGATACATTTCACAGGAATATTTACCATCGACCAGTGCTTCTTCACGATAATTTGGCCGCCAAAAATCCATCACATCTTCGGTGTAAAAACCACTTTCAGGCTCAATGCTTAAGATCCGTGGATTTTGGGAAAGCACCATTGCGATAGCGCCTCCTCCTTGCGAAGACTCACCCGTCGTATTTAAGCCATAGCGCGCTTCATCCGAGGCAATTAACAAAATTTTACGTTTTGGATTTTCCCGTAACAAAGGGATCGCCATTTGCAAACCCGCAGTTGCGCTATAGCACGCTTGCTTTAACTCAACCACCCGGCAGCGCGAGGGTAAATTTAATAGGCGATGTACAAAAATGCCGGCCGCTTTCGATTGATCAATGGCACTTTCTGTTGCAAACAATAATAAATCAATTTCATTCACATCCACGTGTTTTAATACTTCAAAACCAGCATCTGCAGCCATGGTCACGACATCTTCATCCGGCGGAACCACTGCCATTTGTTCTTGTCCTAAGCCTGTACGAAATTTATTGGCATCTACCCCTCTTGCTTTGGCCAAAATATCCATGTCCAAATAATAATTGGAGGTATAAAATCCAATGGCATCGATACCAACTTTCATCATGAGATTTCC
This sequence comes from Pseudomonadota bacterium, assembly GCA_021848375.1. GTDB lineage: Bacteria > Pseudomonadota > Gammaproteobacteria > UBA6186 > Azoamicaceae > CADEGZ01. Next base: position 2,825 of record JAJZUR010000051.1, read on the forward strand.
TTTGACCCTTCATGTTCTAATCGTTCTAATCGAAGATGGCTTTGCATCAATTCTCCCGGGTTCGTTTGCGCAGCGAGCAATGAAAGTTCACCACACAATACCGCCGCGCCAATAATGACTGCTAAGCGACGGCCATTCGCGCCTGCCTTTCTTTCTTTATCACAACCCAATAATTTTAAATTGTCCAACACAAACGGCAAATTTTTCCCATTCCCAACCGTACCAACAATGACGTTGGGTAACGTCACTGAAAAGTAGAGATCATTATTTCGAACTTCCGCATGCACAATGCCTTGCGATCCTTCAATGATGTTCGCGGCATCTTGGCCGGTGGCTAAATAAATACCCAGTAAAACATTGGCAAAGTGCGCATTCGCCGCACGAACGCCGCCTGCCAAAATGGAACCGATCAAGTTTTTTTTAAGATTTAGATTAACCATCTGTTCCGGTGTGGTTTTTAAATTTTTTTGGCAAAGTACACGTGGGATTGTCATTTCGGCAATCACATATTTACCTCGCCCTAAAATACCGTTCACAGCAGAGGCTTTTTTATCCGTACAATAATTACCTGATATAGAAACATATTGTAACTTTGGAAAGCGTTCTATAATCCAATCCAACAGCGCATCGGCTGCCTTGGTGGTCATATTATGACCTGCAGCATCACCGGTCGTCATTTCAAAGCGAATGTAGAGTAAATTGCCAACCAATTGCACATGCCAGTTTTCAAGATGGGCAAAACGGCTGGTTTTAGTCACGACTTGGCTTAATTCATGGCGATAGCCTTTCAAAGCTCCCACTACCTGCGAAACATATTCAGCATCTGGTCCTTCAACCAGTACTGACCGCGTCATGCGATCGTCCACCACCACCACTTTAATCCCACTGGTTAAGCGGGAAACGGCTGCCCCTCGGTTTGTAGAAGGCCATAATGGCGTTTCAAAGGTCGCCAAAGGTACGCGAATCTCTTCCTGCAAAACCGGTCCTATGATCTTCATAGGCCCCACAATTTTCGTCGGAATGGTGGCAAAATGGCCAGAACTTTTCAAAATTAACCCCAAGTGGAATGTATAAGAAGCGCTATTATACTGAGTAACTAAAAAAAGGGTCAAGTCTACTAATGAGGGGTCTGACACCCCACATGAAAGTCATCAAGCTAATTATTATCGTGCCTGGCACTTCATTTCTTTTATAATTTATCCCAACCTTTCTCTACTGCGCGGCTTTCTACTCACTTGATGCTCCGATTTATTCGAAGAGTATATTTTTCCCGTACGGGAATATTACTGCATATTCTAATCGGTTTCCAGCATATTATTCCTGTACGGGAATATGATAATCATGGTGCCAGACACCATTTAATTTATTCTCTTTTTTCTTGTTTGCCGCATACCATCAAATATGGATTGTACGATATAGGAAGGAAAATCTTTGGGTAGTGATTCAGTCACGGTTTCAATCACAGTCTCCATTCTATCAAAAACATCATCCACTATTTTTTGCATACTTTTTTCTGGGAACTGGCATAGTTTCGCCATACTAAGCCAATGTCGTATTTGAATATCGTGCCACGAATAATGACGATTTTGACCTTTTAAAGACATAGCCATTTTAAGTTTCTTGAGTTGTAATTGGCCATTGTGAACAATAGGATACGCGGATAACACGTCATAAAATGGCGTCAATCTAAACTGACCAGCAGCTTCAATGGCAAGACTAAAATTCTTCGCATGACCATCAATAGCGCCTAACACCCAAAATAAAAAAACTGCTTTCATGAATTTTTCTCGATCAAAAATCGCATCTTGCGATCCCTGCAAAATGTCCATAATAGAGGCTATTCCGGGGCCGCCATCCGATTCATATTTTAAAGCTGAGGATACTCCCAGCGCTTGACACATATCTTCCTGAGGTAAACGGATGATCCAATCTTCTTGATCCACCCAACGTCGGTCAAACCGTTTTACCACTAAAGCTTTAACATCTTCAAAATGCGCTATGTTTGCTTCATTAACCGGTAATCCATAGGTTGATAAAATCTTTAGACAAAGCCACTCATTTTCGACACTTTCACTGAGATCTATTCCAGCATGTTTTAAATACCCTATTGGCAATTTAATAATATGTGTCGTTGGGGTTACCCCTTTAGGTAAATACCATTTATTTTTATTCCAGAGTAATGCTGTTTTTTCCTGGGCGCCCGCAATTGAAATACGAAAATCTGAATGTTCAGCCATACCCAGTGGCGCTATTTGATAGGCTTTTAACAATGCCGCAATGAATTGGTTATTGATTGGATTTGCTTCAATCTTCCGAATATTAACCTCAGCGGGTTCTCTTAATAACTGTAAAGCACCTACACAATCCGCCCCGATATACGATAACAAATCAAAACAATGATTTGTTTCAGCTCTAAAACGCGTTTGAATACGTTGCCGAATGAACCCACTATCGGGCAATAGATTGTCAAAAAATTCATATACCTTTTCTCCCGTATAAACGGAACCTGTTAAAGGCATTGATAAACTGATTGGCCGTGCCTGCTCGGATTGTACCCACTTAGGATCATATGCAAAGCTAAGAACGCCGGAAGATGCCCGCGTCAACATCCCAACCGAATGGCCGTTCATATAGACAAAAAGTTCGTTGCTCGTTTTCTTACGTCCCATTTACCAATTCTCTCCACTTAATTTTTGAGTTCGGGTTTTGGAGCGGATAATCATTTCTAAATCAAGCGCGGCTAACATCCTAAAGATGGTATCTATTTGTGTCCCCGGTGCACCATTTTCAATACTGGAAACCGTACGCTGCAATAGATTAAAAGACTTCCCCGCTTCGTTTTGATTCAGCTTCTTTTCCTTCCTGCGTCGCCGAATCGCCAACCCTAACGATTTCGGCGAGTAAACAAATTGTTCCATTTTAAGTCCTCCTACATTTATATCAGTATAGATATAAAATTTAAATATGTATATGTAGACATATTTTTATTTTATGTATGTACGTATATAAAATAAAAATATGGCTGTATGCCCATAAAATGGTGGTATCTATTTGAATTTAAAAAGATTTTAGTTCAGTGGATCAATGAAAAATCATAAAACTGATGGTAAAAATGGGAACTGCCGCGGTTAGGCTGTCAATCCTATCCAAAATCCCGCCGTGCCCTGGCAACAAATTACCGCTGTCTTTAACATTGCGTACCCGCTTAAAGGCGCTTTCAAACAGGTCGCCAACGATTGAGAAAATAACCGTAACAATTGCCAACACACACCAGCTAAGTAATGCTAGATTTGGTGCCAGTATTTTATAGGCAGCTAATGCCCATAATAAACCTGCAAACAATGCGCCTATTGCCCCTTCCCACGATTTGCCTGGGCTGATGTCAGGCGCTAATTTGTGTTGTCCAAAGCGTTTGCCGATGAAATAAGCTGCCGTATCAGCGATCCAAATTAAACTTAACACATATAAAACCCATTTGGGATGAAGGTAATGCAATGCACATAACATCCCAAAGGCCGGCACTAATACCCAACAACCTGCAATAACGCCAAAAATTTTGGAATCCCATAACGGTTTATCTTTTGGAAAACGCGTCAGTAACCATAAAGCCAACAACCAAAATCCGAGAATAAATAATGGCATGCCTTCTTGTAGAGCTTCTCTACCAAGCCATTTCAGAATGGCAAGCAAGGTTAAAGCCACAAAAGGGATTAATAATGCGCAACCGATCCGAGAAACCCGGGTTTTAAATCCGGCGAGTAGCGTCCACTCCCAAAGCGCTAACAAAAAAACAATGCCGCTGACCATCGCAAATGGGATGGGCGGAAGAAAGAAAATACCAAAAATAACGAGCGGAATTAAAATAAGGGCTGTGATGAGTCGCTGTTTAAGCATGAATTTTTTGTGCAATTTCCGTTAGTGGATCATCTATCGTTGTTTTGGCTGCATTTTCTAATTGCTCACTACTGTAACCGAAGCGACGTTGCCGCTTAGCATAACTCTGCAAAGCTGCTTCAAATTGCGCTTCCCGAAAATCGGGCCAATAAGTCTCGGTAAAATACAATTCCGTATAGGCAAGCTGCCATAACAAGAAATTACTGATCCGATATTCACCACTGGTGCGGATCAATAAATCCGGATCGGGACAATCTGATAACGCCAACTGTTTTGCAAATATTTCATCCGTAATTTGCGCTGGCTGAAGATGATTAGCACGAATGGCTTCTGCTATTTGGCGCGTCGCTTCAAGAATATCCCAGCGACCCCCATAATTGAATGCGATATTGAGTTGCATTTTACGATTATCTTGGGTGAGTGTCTCTGCCTCTTGAATGGCTGCACGCAATTCGCCTGGAAAGGCGCTGCGATCACCAATGACTTTTAAACGGATCTGATTTTCATGTAAGGTTTTCAGTTCATTTTTAAGAGATTTTAAAAATAATGAAAAAAGAAAATGAATTTCGCTTTCTGGGCGCCGCCAGTTTTCACTGCTAAAGGTAAATAACGTTAGATATGGGATCCCTCGTTTTGCCGCCGCTTCTATGATGGCGCGCACTGATTCAACCCCTTGCTGATGTCCAGCAACGCGCGGCAATAGCCGTTGTTTTGCCCAACGACCATTTCCATCCATTATAATTGCAACGTGTTTTGGTAGATCCATTAGATTTGCATCAACTCTGCTTCTTTGGCAGTGACCAATTTGTCAATTTCGCTGATAATGCGATCAGTTAGCTTCTGGATAGCTTCTTCACCCCGCCGTTCATCATCTTCCGTAATGGTTTTCCCTTTCAACAGCTGTTTTATTTCCCCATTTGAATCGCGGCGAATATTACGCACCGCAACACGAGCTTCTTCTGCATCATTGCGCACATGGCGCACCAATTCTTTGCGGCGTTCTTCCGTTAAGGGTGGTAAGGGGATCCGAATCACGGTGCCGGCAGTCGCAGGATTTAATCCTAAATCTGAACTGCGAATGGCTTTATCAATGGGCTGTACCATAGATTTTTCCCACGGAGAAATGGAAAGCGTACGCGCATCCTCGACATTGACTGTGGCAATTTGGTTTAACGGGGTTGGCGTTCCATAATAAGGAACTAAAATAGATTCTAATAAACTGGGATGCGCGCGACCGGTGCGCAACTTTGCCAAATTATGGCTTAAGGTCTCTACACTTTTCTTCATGCGTGTTTCGGCAGCTTCTTGGATCTCTTTTATCATAGGCTTCCTATTTTGGGCCGACACAGCGGTCCGCTTTATGGGCGGACACAGCGGTCCGCCCCTACTCTACTAATGTACCTTCATCTTCCCCTTGGATGATGCGTAACAAAGCACCGACCTTTTGTAAACTAAAAACGCGGATCTTCATATGATGATCACGACACTGACAAAATGCCGTGAGATCCATAACTCCTAATTCCTTTTTTAAAGCTTCATCAAAGCTCAATATCTGATAACGGGTTGCCTTTGGATCTTTACTCGGATCACTGGTATAGATACCGTCAACATTCGTGGCTTTTAATAAGACATCCGCTTCAACTTCTATCGCTCGTAGACTGGCGGCTGAATCCGTTGTGACTAAGGGATTACCTGTTCCCGCTGCAAATAAGACCACGCGGCCTTTGCTTAAATGATGCATCGCTTTGCGTCGATCGTAATAATCAACAACACCACTCATGTGAATGGCCGACATAATGCGCGTATGAAATCCGGCGCGCTCTAAGGCATCCCGCATGGCTAAAGCATTCATGACGGTTGCAAGCATCCCCATTTGATCCCCAGTAATACGACCAATACCTGCATGAGATAGCGCTTCGCCGCGAAAGAAGTTGCCGCCACCAATGACCAAACCAACTTGCACTTTTAATTTGACCAATTCGCCAATTTCCATTGCCATACGATCTAAAATGGCGGGATCAATACCGTACGGCTTGCTGCCAAGCAATGCTTCGCCGCTTAATTTCAGTACGATTCGTTGATAAATTGGCTGTTTCATAAAGTATCTTTCGCCCCTCAGCAGCACCGGGTGAGGGGGTAATTAATTTCCCCTCACCTGCGCCATCACTTCTTCTACAAAATTATCTTCTTTCTTTTCAATGCCCTCGCCAACTTCAAAGCGTACAAAAGATTGAACTTCTGCCCCCACTTCTTTTAACCACTTTTCAACGGTCAGGTTTGGATCTTTCACAAAAGGCTGGCCAAGCAAAGATACTTCCTTTGAAAACTTCTTCAACTTGCCCGCCACTATCATTTCGAGTTTATCTAAAGGTTTGCCTTCTTCGCGTAATTGATCCGCAGTTTGGGCAAGATAAATTTCTTTCTCTTTATCCAAACGTACCTGCGGTATTTCAGCCGTCGTTAAATATTCTGGATTCATCGCAGCTACCTGCATGGCGAGATCCCGTGCAGATTCAACATTGCCTTTTTTTAAGACGACTAACGCTCCAATACGAACCCCGTTGGCATCCCCATGCGCATAAGCGCCCACAACGCCGTCACGGACGGTATGCAAAGCAATGCGACGCACCGTAATATTTTCCCCTAATTGTCCGACCAATTCTAAGCGTGCCGCATCTGTTGCTTTTTGTAAATCTTCAACCACTGAAAGCTTATTTTGTAGTGCAATAGTAGCTGCCGATTTTGCAAATTGCATGAATTTCTCTTCTCTTGCGACAAAATCCGTTTCGCAATTCACTTCAACCAAGACGGCTGATTTGGCATCATTGGCGGCTAAGACAACAATGGTACCTTCCCCTGCCGTACGCGATGCTTTTTTAACGGCTTTCGCTTGTCCGGCTTTCCGTAAGGCTTCAATCGCCATCTCTAAATCGCCATTGGATTCAACCAGCGCTTTTTTGCATTCCATCATGCCTGCATTGGTACGTTCTCGAAGCTCTTTGACTAATGATGCTGTAATACTCATATCGTTTACTCTTGTGCCGTGGATGAATTTTCATCAGAACCCAACTCAACAAAATCTTCTTTAAATTTGTGTTGAATCGCTGCTTTTTCTGATTGTTTCGCTTCTAAGATGGTTTCTGTCATACTTTGAAGATATAATTCAATCGCGCGCATCGCATCATCATTTCCGGGAATAGGATAATCAACACCCGCCGGACTATGGTTGGTATCAATAATACCAATCACCGGAATACTTAAACGATTCGCTTCTTGCACTGCAATTTTTTCATTGCCGACATCTAAAACGAATAATGCATCGGGTAAACCGCCCATGTCCTTAATTCCCCCTAAACTTCGCACCAATTTTTCTAATTCGCGCGACCTTTGTAAGCGTTCTTTTTTGGTGAGCAAGGATAACGTACCATCCTGCTGCATGGTTTCCAGTTCTTTTAAGCGGCGAATGGATTGTTTAATCGTTTTATAATTGGTTAATGTCCCTCCTAACCAACGATGATCAACGTAAGGCATCCCACATCTTTGGGCATATTCTGCCACCAGCGCCTTCGCGGAGCGTTTCGTTCCG
>JAJZUR010000052.1 GCA_021848375.1 Pseudomonadota bacterium
AATTACCTTTTGTGCTAAATTCATCTTTGACACTCCTTTAAGTTTGACCAACATCACTCATGACTGAATGATGCAATTTTACCGGAGTGTCAGATCTTGTTCAAACTTTTACAATTAAATTTACTCGTTGAAATAGGCCTGAAATTCGTCAAAAACAACAGGATTTGAAGAGTTAACAATTTTATCTAGTTCAACTATCTCTTTGTGAGGTTCCGCTTTTAAAACTCGCTCTTTATAGGTTTCTATAGCCTTCCATTCCTTTACATTTAAATTTAAGTCTTTTAAATGTTTTCTGACTATTCTGCGATAATCATTAGAATTATCCGCTAAGGCAATTGCCTGAACAAATGCCCCAACTGCTCCATCTAGTGGATCCTTATTTGCACTAAATCCATTTATCAAATCACTATAAACTGTGCTAGGAACAACGTGACATAAACCAATCCATATTTATTTCATTAACCAACCTTTTTTCTTAGAAAAACCTTTTCCAGGATCACTATGATAAATCCGACATTTACTATATTACCATAATGGGTAGAGGGGAAAAATGTTTTGTAAGTCTTTCTACCAAGGGCGTATCTGTCCCAGAGATGTCCCATATTTCGCTATCAAATACTTCGAATTTTAATTCACAATCAGGGTAATTATTTTGATCTATCCCTTTACTTAACGCTTCCTTTAACTTTTTCAAATACTCATCTTTATCCTTACAACCATAAAATATGAAGGTCGTGACTGTTCTGATTTTTGTTGTTATTTTTTTTAAATATTCCCATTCTATCGGGTAAAATTTGTCTCTATCGCATTGATCAGTAATTTCTCCCCATGTTAGATTACCCCATATTTCTTTATTATCCATATCATATCCTATCGCTTCCACTTCAATAAGAAGCCACGAATATTTCTTGCCTACATCATCGCCAATAATTTCTAATATTTCATCTAAAGATGTTTCTTTATAACTCATAATTTATTGCTTCCCTGACTTGAATGGATTAAATGCCGATTTAATTAACGATTTTTGGATGTTTTCAGGAAAAAGAATTATCAAGTGGCCTTTCACTAACTTAAATAATTCATATAATTCCTTTTTCACAAGTATAAAAGAATTCCTAAATGCGTTTTGTGCCTCTTGTCATCTCATTCTTAAAAAATTTTAATGGATCACAAAAAATCAACCCAATTTATACCTCTTCGTAACTTAAGCATCCTTGAATGGATACGTATGAAACGTATCGAACTGCACTGGATAAATATTACTTAAATTTTCTACTAACTTTAAAACATCCTCGTCTACCTCAAATTTTTTCAAACGATCAGAAAGATACTCTATGTCTTGAAGATCGACTAACACAAATCCCTCCTCATAAAAAGTTTTTTGAACCAATTTTTCTAAATCTTCAATATTGTTAGCTTTAACAACAATGTTAACATATGCCCCATATCCTTTTAACAGATGTTCAAAACCCTTTCTTTTTTCAACATTAGCTAATGCAATCCACACGTTGTTTAAAGATACAATATCCATACTTACTCCTTCTTCTTTAACGTAGGATAACCTTTTTTGGGATATGTATGATGTTCACGACTATTTCCACCACCAGGATGAAAATGGGGTCGACGCCCATCTAGCGGATTAGGGTGATGTTCAGGTTTCTGCCCACGCTGACTTCTGCTCTTAGCACTATCTTCAGCTCGTTTTCGACTAGATAATTCTACTTCATGTATCTTTGGTTTTCCACTAGGCCCCAACACAGATTCAGGAATTCCTTTGGCAATATTGGCCTTCCTATTTTTTCCTGCCTCTGATTGCTTAATTTTATCTCCTCCATCAGCGGATTTTCTAAACATCGGCAAAAAGCCAGGAGCGTTATTTTTTAAATCATTGAAAAGGGGAAATTCATTCTTTCCAGTTAATATATCTGATTCAGTTGTGCTTGGATTATCATATTCATTTGATCCTTTATTTTGTGAGAGAGGTATAAATCCTGTTGGCCTATTACCTAAATCAGCCTCATGGTACTCTCCAGGCTCATATCCGATTTCTTGCACGATTTGCTCAGAATGTTTAACACTGAGGGAATTTTTATAACAATTAACTGCTACATACGCCACACCCGTTATAAATAGAGCCATTTCCTTTGCACCAATCGCTAATGGGATAAAAGCCTTTCGATAACCGGGAGTTCGATCAGCAAGATACTGATTAGCCTGTAACGAAGCCCCTTCTAAACTCTGGATAAATTCTTGGCGGGAGACGGGATCAGGATATTTTTGGATTTCATTGTGAATAAATTGCCGTAATTTTTTTTCATTTGCACCAAATAATCGTAATTTTGCTTCTTGATAAATTAACTCTTCAAGATCTTTTTCTACTTTATTAGATGATGTAGAACGTTTATTTTTGATAGTTGAATTACTACTTACTGTAACCACATCATCAATTCCCTGCTTATTTTCCTCGACATGTTCAGAAAAAGCCTTCTCAGGCTTTTTATTATCTTTAACTGGGCTTTTATTTTCAACTAATTTCTTAGCCCACTCATGCGGCATCACCACCCGAACGTGCGTTTTATCAGTCGTCACCTCTTGATATTGGCTTAAATCGCTGTTTGGCTTTGAGTTTTGAGCGGCAACTAGCTCTATCGGCCCTGCTATGGTAGCGCGTGTGATTTGGGTTTGATGCGAGCTTTTAATGTGCGCATCCGTCATTCCTAAGTTACTTAAGCCCGCCTGGATACCCTGAGCTCGCTCCGCTGATTCGTGCACCAAATCTTCATGGCTGGTGGTTTGAGTGTGGATCAAACCAGGTCTTGGGGTTAACAGATTAAAATGGTTCTCGCTATTAACGGGATAGGTCTTACCTAAAGATGCCGGAACATCCCACGTATGATACATCTCTATGGTACGGCAATGGGGGCCGCTTTCAAAGGTATGTACCTTTTGAATATTTTGCAGAACTTTTTTCCAAATGATAAGATTGACATTGTTTATTTTGGCTAAGGCATCCAAAATTGAGGTTGATTTTTGCAGATAAGACAACCAATGCTCTGGCATCCCTTGGTTACCCATGTATTCTAATTCAATAAAATCCATAAAGACTTCTTTACTTTCGGTGTATTTTTTTAAATCAACCTCAAACGGTTGCTGCATTTGATACAAAGAAACCAGCATGTAAAATTTTAACTTATCTTGTCGTAATATTAAATTCGGGTTTCGCTGCCAAGGCAATTCCATGCTGATGAATGCAGAGTAAATTTCTGGGGCAACTAATTGGCGAAGACTAAGATCGTCTGCACGAAAGATCAAATCTTCTAGCGTAAAGGTCGACGTATTAGGCTTTTTATGACGATGAATGCCAAGCGCTGTAAAAGCGCAATCTCCATCATTGGGGATAAAATGCTCATAACGGGGTTCTAATTGCCCGTTCTCTGTTTGCACCAGTAAAGGCTTAGCCTGTGACAGAAGAGACAACTGCCCGCCCTGCATCTGCAAGCCTTGCTTAATATCGGCATGCAAGGTATGTGAAATATTGAGTTGGGTTGGCTGGTTTATGATGCCGCCCTTTTGGGTGCCGCTATGAACGCCAAGATTTAACGCGGTATCCATACTAAAACCCTTATGATGACTATGTTCTGAATCTGCGGTTTCTGCTATGGAAAGCTTCTCAGTCCTTAGTACGGCATGCTGAGTTTCGATTTGAACAGCGCTTCTAATATGAATTTCCTGACCATCTAAAAATAAATGCTTCAAATGTGAAAAACGAGTGGCGATCATCCGCTTTGCTTCACCTTCCGCGTGACTTAAATCCATTCCTAGGTAGGGGGTCTTTTTCATCGGATCAACACCAACACTGAAACCTTTGCTCTGCTTAGTTTGTGTAGAATGCTGAGGAACGCCTTCAATATTTATAGGACCATCTGCTTGCACCGCCAACCATTCCGCATCACTTTCTATACCCTTTAGGTTAACCGCTTCTGTTGATTGCATCACAATTGCACGCGCACCTAACCACGCCAATTGAATGTCTTCCGTTTTTTCTTCTATGTGTTCCCGGCCAAACCGGATTTTAACCGTCGTATCTATCTGATCAAGAATGGCATTAGCCAATCCCTTCCCTTGTTGCAAAGTCTGATACAACTTATAAAGATAATAGGCGGTTTTAACCCCTTCCCCAACTTGATCTGCCGTATCTTCCGCGTTTAACATGCCTTCCATTGAGCCAAATAGTGGGAACATTCGAAGGAGAGCATGCGCCGCAGCAGAAAAATCATGCTGTATGACGGCTTCCAATGCCTCACTGCCTGCAAATTTGAGCCCGTGACTTCGGCTTTCCGTGATGTTTTCTTGAGATAACGGTTGCGAAAGCACATTCACATGACCGCCTTCAGCAGCAAGGGTTAATTTCCCAGTATGAATGTCAGGCGCAATAAGAGTATTCTCGCCGCGGTGACTCGCTATTTTTACTTCGCCAGTGGGTGATGTTACAAAAGTAGAACGCATCATGGTTTGCAAACGCTGTGTTTGATTGATAATATGGTGAGAAAAACCTTGAAATCCAGAGGTATGCGCTTCGCTTTTTTGCTGCAATAGCTGCGGTTCTTCTTGAATCGATTTCCCCTGGATCTCAATTTTACTCTGGGCAAGATATTGCGTTCCCTTTGAATGATATTCACCCGCACTTTCTAATAAAATCTTACCGGCAAGCGCTTTAAAGATACTGGTAATCCCATACTGTAACGTCGTTTGTCTTACCGCTAACAGTTGTTTTTGTTTACTAAGAACGGGAGGCAGCTTTTGATTAATGACATCACTATATATCTTAACCCCTATTTGATAAACAAAATGAATATTACCCAATTCTGATGCTACGTGTAATCCTTGGTAATTCCCTTCCCCAATTTTCGCTTCAATATCCCCAAGCGACAGAATTTTGGGATGGATGACTGTGTCTACCTTTTGCACTGCGCCTGATACAGATTTGCTTGACATCCATGTTTTTTTACGATCATGATAGGATTGCGAGGATTTTTCATAAACGGGGCGCGCAGAATGATAACCAATCTGTAATTGAGTCTGTTCCTTTCCACCTTGTATGGTTGAACCAACTTGATTTAACGCTCTAGCTACCACCTTTAATTTTCCTTCGGTGGATAAGCTCGCGATTTGTTGTACTTTAGCATGCGTCATCGTTTCATGCGTGGTTTTTACTTTGGATTTAAATAATTTTTTATTTTTTTCAACATGGGTTACCACTTCTTGATAAGTATAAGGCCTCGTTTCAAGCGTTAGGCTATCAACCTCAGCAGTGAGTTCTTTTATGCCACTAACCGGATGGCTAATATGTAAGTGCGCCCCTTTAGCACCTATCATGGTTAATACTTCCGTCATCAAACTTCCGCCCGGTTGTAACCAAAGGCGCCGATAATGTTCTGGAAACACTAGCATGGGCTTTCCCGCCATTGCAGAGGAGGCGTTAGAACGCATATATTCAATCTCTTGAAATATTAATAAGGGTTTTTCGAATGGAAGTAATGGAAGCTTAGGATTATTCAACCAAGATACGATAGAATGAGAGTCAGCGTTATTTTTCTTCATCCACTCTATCGCGTTTTGCATTAACCAATGTTGTAATTTCGCCAAATTTAATTGCTCCATATTAAATTCAGGTGGAAATTGTCCAATATTTTTTAAAAAAGCTGCCCCAATCATTTTATTTTCCTCAGAATAAGGATAGATAGAAGGCAGCTCGCTAAAATGTAATCCATCCGATTTTAAGACGACCTTCGGCAAATTACAAAAGCGAGGATTTAATTCCAAAATATTCATAAATATCGTCGTCGCTTTAGGACCCGCCTCGACAAGCGCTGCATTTGGACCCACAGTTGCTACCAAATCAATTACAGGGTTAAATACTCTATATTTTCCGAGCTCAATGTTTTCTAGAGTGCCTATGAGCGCATCTTGAAATTCTAAGAGATGTAGTTCATCGCCCCGATAGTTTCCGGGTAATTGGATTTTTAATTGTTTATATTCAGCTTTTGTAAATCCAATACTGGCTAAATGGGGTTTATTGTTTTCTGGCAAAGGCCGATGGTAGTCTTTCCAGGTGCACTTTTTTTTATCTTCATGTCCATCTAACAATTGCCCGCTTTCATAATGCGTTTCATAAAAATTATCAACAATAGGTACTTTTCCTTTTAGTTGCTGCCTATAATAAAAATGTCCTCCAATGACTCGAGTTTCTCCAGTCGTTTCCAAATACGTCGTCATGTAAATGGGAGCAGCTGAGGCTGCAGTTGTCCTTATAACCTTTACATCACTGTAAGCATGGATATTTCCCAAGCTCACAATACGATTAGAATATCGATTGGTTACCGTTAAAATTCTGTGCGCATTCCATGGCGTATCTAATACACTTTTACACCGAATATAAATCTGATTCGCGACATCATCCCACCCATGAGGCGCTGCTAAATTAAAATGATGTGCAATATCGAAGTGCGTGTAATATGAAGTCAACATTTCTTTTAGTTCTATTTTGCAATCTCCGCCCGTGGTTTTAAGATGCGGGGTTTGGTTTGGATAATTAAGATGTCCTAAGCTCATACCAGTTTCACTCGTTAACTGTAACGAATGCCCCACTAATGCTCCAAATGGAACCTGTATTCTGCCCGCTTCAATCTTTAACAAGTCGCGGGCATTCATTTGTTTTAATCCCGCATTATGGTGACTCCCTACTTGAACTTGACATTGTTTCGCCTGAAGGTGAAGTATACCTCTTCTTGCTATCACATCATTTGGAAATTCTAACTGTATTTGATTCAATGGCAAGCGAGTATAAGCTTCTAGATGTAAGTACTGAACATCAATCGGTTCAATGAATCGATAATGATCTGAAAAATTCAATTTTAAATGCCAGCCAACTTCTCCTTGAAACATGGCTGGCTTAAAATGCCATGTTTCTAAAATCCCGGTCTCAAAATTTCCTTTTGGACCACACACCCCTTGTAAATCTAAATGTTTAACTTGAAAATTGATGCGGCTCGTTTCACTCTGACTACCAATAGCGCCTTGTGCAGATTGGGTTAATCCATAAGCTTTTAACAAAATATTACCCGTTTTGGTTTGCAGCGCCGCTTTGATATGAATTTGGTTCTGTGGCTGCTCAGTAATCGTTTGTAATGACACGTTTTCATTGATAAGTAATGGGGTTTCCAAACTGATTCCTTTCGCAAGAACACTCATTTCTCGTTTGATATTAAATAATTTTGCAGGTGTTGATTGACATGCCCATAGATCGGGATAAATCAATTCAAATGAATCCGCCTTGATACTTTTATAATCCGTGGCTGCGGGGACATTCAGGATCAGTTGGCGCGCGCATAGTCCATCTAATAGTACTGCCTTTGCTTCTTTTTTATTGGCTTTTGACAAAACTTCTACCGTCGTGTGCACCAAAGGTGCTTCAACATGCAGCTTATCCACCTCCAATAATATGTGGTGGGCTTGATGGAGGGATTTTGCGTCAAACTTAAGGACGGGTTTTAATAACTGAAATTCGTCCCCATAAAATTGGGCAGACTTTATTTCAGTACTGGCATTTCCCGCAA
This sequence comes from Pseudomonadota bacterium, assembly GCA_021848375.1. Taxonomy (GTDB): domain Bacteria; phylum Pseudomonadota; class Gammaproteobacteria; order UBA6186; family Azoamicaceae; genus CADEGZ01. The sequence continues at coordinate 7,617 of JAJZUR010000052.1, forward strand.
TAACTCCCATCATTTCACTTCTGATAGCCGCGTCACTTTGAACTTTAACCTTCCCCATCGCCCCCGTTGCGACTATTTTTCCGTCTCGGTTATGAATAAAGCCCTCTGAAAATATCTTGTTTTCAGAGGCAGCAGAGATAAGTCCATTTATATTATGAACGCCATTTTTGGCCTTAATGTCACTTTTATCCCCTGCTTCAACCACTCCATCTTCATTCGAATAATAAGTAACGTCGGCAATATAAGAACCAAGCACCTTGAGTTTGCCATTATCGTTATTCACAATACAAACTTTATGATACGGTTTTATGTCGCAAGAACCGATTTGCATCATTGTTTTGTAACGATTTATGTAATTGGCTCGGCAGTATAAATCTCCTTGGCTTTCAATTTTTGATTTTTCAAATGAGATATCCTCTGGTGTTACCAAAAGAAAGCGCCCTCCTTTTGGCAAACTTCGAATATCAATATGCGTAAAGCTATTTATTTCCAGATTTGCGTACTCCGGCGCCCGATATAACTCCACCTTTCCGCCGCGCAGTAGTTTTAATAAACATTCACCACGCGGGGTATTGATAAAAATTTGTATACTCTCGTGTAATTTATCCAGATTAATAACCGTTTTTTGTAATAAATCTCCGGTATGACGCTGCCCATAGGTTAGCGCTAAACAGATTTTTTCATCCTGTATTTTTGTCAAATGCACCGTAATCAACAATGGTTCTTTTTCCAATGATTTTTTCAGGCTCGGAATGTCGAAGTGCATATTAATGGTTTCTTTTGCATGCACCTCTCTGCCAATCTCCCACGTACCTCCACCGCCATACAAATGAATATGCTGTTTAGCCAAGGTTTTCGCCAGTAATTTGAGATTGGCGGCTTTAATATGCAGATGATGCGCCTTTAAGGCTCCAGCAACATGACAAAAACTTTCTCCCTTGAAATATATTTCCCTGCCAACCATTTCATTACGGTTGATATAGTGGTTTCTTTCACCCCATAAAAAAATATGATGATTGGCAATAAATTGATTTTCTAACGTCTGTCCATTCGCTAAGAGCTGGCCTGGGATTCGTTTTATAATACACTCTTCAGCCGCCACCAAATGCGGATTGCAGACGTCAGGCGCCTCCAGCATCACTCTTCGACAGTTAAAGGATTCTGATACTAAGATATGTTCCTCGCTTTCCACCTGGAAATCTAAATAAGGAACTTTCTGTATTGCAATTTTGCCATCCGGTGTTAGGGTAAAACAACAATCACCCTGTGCGGTATGAATCGTTGCTTCTAATTTATTTTTTAAATACGGATCACATAAAACCACAGATTTGGTATGCAAGATCGGATTTTTAGGCACCCAAAAATGGGTTAAATTTTGAATATCCATGGAGGGATTTTTGTGAAAGTCCCCACGCAAAGCCACATTATCAACCTCTTTTAGTCCTTGCTGAACCTCTACATAATAAGCTGCCATAGAATTGGTTATTCCTAAAGAGGACAATAAGCGCGCTGTTACTTTTTTTAAGGTAATTTTGACAAAGGCTATGGTATTTTCACAATTGGCGATGCTGCTAAGTCTCGGATCACTAAAATCCAATAAAAATTGGCCTTTGGCAGCGAACTGATTACCAATCTGCCAAATGCCATTACCACCACCCAAACGAATCTGTTGTTCAAATTCAGCCTTTGTTTTTAACTGAATATTAACCGCTGTAATATCTAATTGATTTGACCTCCATGGCTGAGCGTTCTTTGCGCTCGCGACCGAGCCAAAGGTGTCTATCGCACACGTTAACCCCTTAGGTACACGATGGAGGGTAATATCTCCCATGGGCGTTAATTCAAAATAGCATTCTCCCGTAACGGTTGGAATATGGAAGGCAAGACGTTCGCCAATTTCTAATCCCGATCCCAGTAAAACGACACTCGTATATTTATCCATCGCATAACGCGGGGTAATAAAATTCTTGATGACATTTAAATCAAAAGCCGCTGGATTTGATTTTGTGCACTTGGTGTAGCTTAATGGAATGATTTGTCTTTTCTGTATGATTTTTTGAAATGCCTCACCACTCTCACTTTTTTCTATGCTTCCATGAACAATTTCAAGATAAAGGGATGCCTCCGGCCGAATGATCCCAAGGAATTTTCCAGTATCAGCGGCAACTCGTAGAACGGTAATATCAACAAATGCCTGTGTAGATACACTGTCTTTGAGATGAGGTTTTTTTAATGATTTTTTAAAAACTTCAGGCAATGGCGGCTTATTCGCTTTCCTATCACGTCCAAACATGGTACGACTTCCTCCTGTTTCCTTATTGCTAGACGACACCCTTAGGATGATTGAGTAGTAAAAAACAAAAGAAAGAAAAAAGATATCCGATAAATAGCGGATAAATGACCTAGCAGAGATAGAAATGATTAGGCTGATCAGGGCTGAAAATCTATCCAGAACTATTGAATTTAGGCTATTTAAACAATTTCTCGAATGTTATAATACGCTAATTCAATTATGAAGTGCACCACTGGCATTAGGGTCAGTCATTCATGGCATAGGCAGCGCAGAAGGCTGAGCGGAGGGCCGTGTCAAGGAGGAGT
>JAJZUR010000053.1 GCA_021848375.1 Pseudomonadota bacterium
AAATACTTAAAACACCGGCTAAAATTAAGGAAAATGGCAACATTGCTAAAGCCGTCGCATAATCTCCGATTAAAATGACGGGGGCATTATCTATAATTTGAGTAGAATTATCGAGTATTTTCCCAATCACGGGCGGCAATAACATCCCCCCTACCATGGTTAACATATTGGTAAACGCAATCGCGGTTGCACTCACTTTCGGTTTAGATAAATCATTACTCACCGCAAAAATTAAAATTTCAACACTGGCAAAAAAGGTCGTGAAAAATAATAAGGGATACATCCATATAACAGATGCCGTTGGATGAAAAATAACTAAGGTCATTAACGCTGCGGAAACAAAAGAACCAACGATAAGCGGCAGACGACGACTTTCAATTTTATCGGATAATAAGCCCCATATCGGGCCGCCAATGGCAAAACCTAAAAATAGCATGGAAGCGCCAACCGCTGCTTCGTTTTTTGACATGCCAACCGTTTGTAAAAAACTGACTGCCCATACTTCGGCAAAACCCGTGATCGGAAAAAAAGTTAAGCAGCCGATGATCCCACAAAGCCACATTTGTGAACTTGAAATAATACCTTTTAAACTTTCAAATTTTATTTTGAAATTGGGTTCTATGGAAATACTGTCTGTTTTATATTCGGAAACTCTATCGCGTATAACAAGCCATAAAATTAAAGTTAAAGCAAAACCGGCCAGCATGGAATAATAAAGTGTCGATTGCCATCCCAGCGTATCAACCCCATAACTCATGACAACCGTACCACTGATCCCTCCAAACATTCCTAACGCAGTGCTGATCCCTGCCATCATGGCAAAATATTTTTTAGGCAACCATACATTGGAGAGTTTTAAAATCCCGACATACGCAAAAGCGGAACCAAACCCGACTAAAAATCTTCCCAGTTGCGCGATGGGAAGATATGTTGTCACAAACAAATAGGTTCCAAATGCGCACAAAAAACAAGCAAGGGTTAGAATTCGGCGCGGGCCAAAACGATCCATCAAAATGCCAACTGGGATCTGCAAAGGAGTATAGGCATAATAATAATAGGCGGCTAAAATCCCAAACTGCTCCTCGCCAATGCTAAATACCTGCATCAACTCTATGCGCATAACAGCAGGTGCAACCCGTAAAAAATACTCGTAATAATAAAAAAGTGCGCCCAAAACACACATGGCAATTGCGACACCGGTTATCCGTTTATCTTTGTTTTTGTTCATTTAAAAAATCTCATCACTTTCACTGTTTTGTTTTTAAGCAAAATGAAAAAGGTTAACACTGGTCGGGGCGAGAGGATTTGAACCTCCGACCACATGCACCCCATACATGTGCGCTACCAGGCTGCGCTACGCCCCGAAGATTTGAATCATAACATTTACGTCTTAAGGGATCTACGTATCAGCGTCTTCTTTCTTTTGTTTGCTAGCCTTTTCTTGCAGTTCGGCCTTGAGCTTTTGTCCAGCTTTAAAGGTCACAACCCGTCTTGCCTTGATAACCTTGGGTTCACCTGTTTTCGGATTACGCCCTGGCCGAGCCTTCTTATTACGCAATTCAAAATTACCAAAACTGGATAATTTAACTGCCTTGCCCTCCTCTAAACTCGTTCGAATGGCTTCAAAAACATCATCCACCATGTCTTTGGCAGCTAACTTTGACATCCCAACTTTTTGTTGCAACCCATCTGCCAGTTCAGCTTTAGTTAGTGTCATGTGATCACTCCCTTAGGATCGCTTGAAAACGACTAGATAACATGGCAAGTACGCCCTGCATTATTAGATTCACTTCCTCTTCTACTAGCGTGCGCGATAGATGTTGTAAAATCAAGCCTATGGCCATACTTTTTTTACCCGGCGCAATCCCTTTCCCTTGATAAACGTCAAACAAAATACACTGTTGTAAAGATTCCCCCACTACCTCAACCAGCGCTGTTTTCAATTCACTGGCCAAAACCCCTTCATCTACCAGGATCGCAATATCACGTCGAATAGCCGGAAATTTTGAAATTGGGTGAAATGTCGGGATCGATGCGCTTTGCACGCGTGCCAAATCTAATTCAAAAGCAACAACCGATCCTTCTAAGGATAACGCTTTTAAGATCCGAGGATGGAGTGATCCAAGAACGCCGACTTCTTTTCCGGCCCGTAAAATAGCAGCGGTTTGTCCAGGATGTAATTGAGGACGTTCACTTTTTTCAAAGCTAAAATCCTGCAGTCCTACCAGTGAAAACAATGCTTCCAGGTCCCGTTTCACATCATAAAAATCAACGGATTTAGCAGGGACTCCCCATTGTTCTTGCATCAATGTTCCCATGGCAACACCGCTTAGCATTTGTTTTTCGATGATTTTTCCATTTTCTTCTAAAAAGCAAGTTCCCATTTCAAATAAACGAATGCGATCTCGTTGTCGATTTTGATTATACTGCAGCGCTTGACATAGACCAGGCCATAAACTCACTCGCATTGCCGCCATCTCAGCACTGATGGGATTTGCTAACACCCAAGGTTTTGCAGTTTCATCAAACAACTGAAGCCGTAGGGGATCAATAAAACTATACGTGATGGCTTCATAATATCCGCGATCAATCAATATTTCTTTAAATCTGTTCGTTGGAAGTACCGTTTCTGGTATAGGATAATACAATAAATTTGCCGCAGGCTGCTGCGTTTTGATGTGCTGAAATCCAAACAATCGAGCAATTTCTTCTATCAAATCTACTTCTAACGTAATATCACTTCGAAATACCGGAGGCGTTACTTTAAACGTTTCTCCCTCCCTTTCAACCTGCATCCCTAACCGTTGCAAAATTTGCACAATATTGTTATCCAGCAATGTCATGCCAAGAATACGCCGAATGCGTTCTTTTCTTAATAAAATCACATTTTGTTTTGGCAATAGCGTTTCACTTTTTTGTTCTAATAATGCTCCAGCACTCCCCCCTGCAATTTCTAATACCAATTGTACTGCTCGAAGCATTGCACGTCTTTGTAAACTGGGATCGACTCCGCGTTCAAAACGAAATGAAGCGTCGGTTTTTAAACCATATTCTTTTGCAGCTAAACGAACGGCAATGGGATCAAAATAAGCGCTCTCTATCCAAATGTCTGTGGTTTTTTCCGTAACCGAAGAAGTTAACCCACCCATGACGCCTGCGATGGCTAATACTTTTGACTTATCCGCAATCACTAAAGTATCTTTTTTTAAAGTAATCGTTTGATTATCTAACAGGGCTATCGATTCACCGCTTTTCGCTTTACGAATCACTATTTCTGTATCAACGGTTGCGACATCAAAGGCGTGTAAAGGTTGTCCTAATTCCAACATCACATAATTCATGATATCCACAATTAACGAATTAGAACGGATCCCAGCGGTTTCTATTTTTTCTTTCAGCCAATTCGGTGTTGGAGTCGATACATGAATGTTCTTAATCTTACATCCCGCATAGTGAGGGCACAGTTCAGGTTCCTCGACCCGCAGCGTAAGGGTTTCCGAATGATTGGGGATAAAATCTGTCACCATAAGGGGTTGGAATGGTTGATCCAGCAACGCCGCAAGTTCCCGTGCAACGCCTTCCATGCTTAAGCAATCCCCTCGGTTAGGAGGAACTTTCAGCGTAAAAATTCCTTGCCGCGATCCCGCTTCCATTTCTACTTGATCAACCTCAATCCCGGCATTGGTTAATTTATCGGCTATTTCAGCCGTGTTCAACGAGGTCTTTATCAACGTTTTTAACCAAAGTTTGCTAACTTTCATTTTTAATCCTAACCCTTAATGCTCAATACTTTGACCAAAAAACGTCTATTTGATCATACTATTGCGCATTATATAAATTCTCACTCATAATTCATACTATGTTCAATTAGACCGCTCTGCTAACTGATATTGATGTTGACTTGTATATTCTTGTAAAATTTTGATATTCATATGCACGGCTTTACATGCCGCAGGATTATAAAATATAGTTAGATCCTGCATATCTTGCATAGGCAAATCTTGAATAGGTGATCCTTTTAAAACTTTCACAGCAAGTGCAGCGCCTTCTTCACCAATCATGCGTTCTTGCACGCCTAGCGCAAACGTCGCGCCTTCTTTGACAGTACCTTCATCACTCGTGATTAAAGGGATCCCACGACTTTTCGCAATGGGGATTAAAATTCGAATGCCGCTCGCAATCAAATGATCTTTTAAAATAAAGATGGCCTTAGAATCGGGCGCAACTGCATGACCTGCGGTTTCAAGATCTGGTAAATTATGAATCACAATGGTTTGCAGCGTAATTCCCATCTCTTTTGCAGACGCTTGCAGTTCTATCACTTCTTGATGGGTTTTTTCATTTGCAATATGATAAATTAAGGTGATCGTTTTTGCATCCGGCAAAATCCCCCTTATAAATTGCAATTTTTTCTGACTGCTGATTTCATCTAATACGCCGGTAATATTGCGTGGAACCCGTTTTTGGCGTTCCGTTTCTGGATACATTGCAGCTAAACTAACGATCGGGATCTCTTTTACTTGCGACAATGTCATTTGTGTTGCGCTGGTCCCAATCGGTACGATCATATCGAAATTTTGACCCACAAATAAATCAATAATATTTTTTTGAAGTTTAAGATCTCCTTGGGCACTTTGTACATTAAAGATCACATTATTGGGGAAGGCTTCCTTAACCACCTTTTCAAAACCTGCCACAATATCGCGTAGTGCAGCGTGCTCAATTGGGATCAAAATTCCAATTTTAATTGGCTTATCAGAATAGACATTACTTGAAATTCCTAAGAACAAGCTAATTGCCAAAAAAACGTGAATTACTTTTTTGCGCATAACACACCATCCCCTTTAAAAGCCTTACCAAGGTTACAAAATGAGAGAAATAAAAGACAAAAAGATTAAGTGCGCCAGCGGCGCCAATTTAGGCAGGAAAGTGTGTTGTTATTTAAAGCATAAAAATTCTTCATGGAATCATCTTAAGATAGGGGTTATCGGATGTCAAGAGGGGAAGATTCTCCGATAATCCAAATTTTTCTGCCAGAGGCTTATTAATCACCGTCGTAGTATGGGGAGGATTATGGATGGGAATATCTTTTATCGTTTCTCCCTTCAAGAGCTTTGCAACCACACGGCCCGCCTCTTTACCCACTTCAGTGTAATCATAACCCACCGCGGCCAATACCCCTTGCTTGACCAATAAAGGATCATTACAAAAGAGCGGTATGCCGGGATGTGCAGCCGAAGGGGTTGCAATACTCACTACCGTATTAATAGCCGACACAACGGTATTATCTTGCGGAAAATACAACACATCGACTTTTCCAATTAAACTTTGCATGGCTTGTGCGACGTTTGCCGTTGAAGTCACTGTCACTTCGCGAACGATAATACCACGCGCTTTTAATAAGGCTTTAAATTGCGTAATCGTAGAAACGGAATTCGATTCTGAGGGATTAAACATCAGTCCCACCGACTTTAGGTTGGGTAATAAATGTTGCATCACCTCTAATAAAGCCTTCAAATCTGGACTATCAGTTACCCCCGTAATTGGATAATGAGATTCCGCCGGTTCTAATTTTGCGCTGACGGGATCACTCACTGCAGCAAAAACAATGGGCACTTTTTTATTTGATCGCGTTGCCGCATATAAAACCGTTTGCGCGGAAGGAGTTGAAATCGCCACAATCGTATCTAAAGGCGCGCTTAATAATTTGGAGGCGATTTGCGTTGCAGTAACTAGATTGCCTTGCGCATTTTCGTAATCAACCGTTAAATTTTTACCAACTTCAAATCCTTGTTCTTTTAGCGAAGTCAGTAAACCCATTCGTACTGCATCTAATGCGGGATGTTCAACAACCTGACTGATCCCAATGGCTTTACTCGTTTTTTCTGAAGCTGCACTCAAGAAGGGGGCGCATAATAGTGTTAAGGCAAATCCCAATCCTAATGAAGCAATCAATGATTTTCTCTGCATGGATCAATCTCTCGTGGTTCCAGTCGATACTATAGGGTTACCCCCTTAAACGTCAAGTTAAGAACCTCGTTTTAAGGCGGATAACAATTCGTGTATATCGGTTGGCAACGGAGCCTCCCATCCCATTTCTTCACCCGTCACGGGATGTACAAGACTCAAGCCTTGTGCGTGTAAAGCTTGCCGGGGAAAGGTTCTTAAATAATTCTGTACCAATGGATGGGTATTCGGCGGCAAGCGGAAACGTCCCCCATAGGTCTTATCCCCAACAATCGGATGATGGATATGCGCCATATGGACGCGGATCTGGTGGGTACGACCTGTTTCAAGTTCCAGTTTAAGATGCGTATGAGCAGGAAATCGTTCGAGCACTCGATAATGGGTAATCGCCGTCTTTCCCGATTCAACAACCGCCATACGAGTTCGTTCAAAGGGATGGCGACCAATGGGTGCATCCACCGTTCCGCCGGAGGTCAACCGGCCGCATACGACGGCCTCATAACGGCGTTTCACCGTTCGCGCCTGTAATTGGCTGACCAATTGGGTTTGAGACGCCAGGGTCTTCGCGACAACCATTAATCCACTCGTCTCTTTATCCAAGCGATGCACAACGCCTGCACGAGCAATTTGGCTTAAGTGTGGTAAATGATGCAGCAGTGCGTTCACTAAGGTCCCTGCTTTGTTCCCCGCCCCAGGGTGCACAACCAAGCCTGCGGGTTTATTAATAACCAGAATATGCTCATCCTCAAAGACAATGTTAAGGGGAATTGGCTCTCCCGCCCAGTCTAAGACCGCTTCCAAGGTAGCCTCTATTTCAATGATATCGTTTTCCGCAATTTTATCGCGCGGACGTTTCACGGCTCCATTGACCCTAACCTCGCCCCGTTCGATCCACTCTTTTAAACGCGAGCGTGAATGTTCCGGAAAAACCGAGGCGAGCGCTTGATCAAGCCTTTTTCCAGCCTGTTCAGCGGCAACAACGGCCGTTAACGATATTTTTTCTAGGGTGTTACTCATAGTACGAAAACCAGCTTATATGAAGATGAATCGATTAGCAATAGTGTAGCTTCAGGGTTATTTTTGACATTTTAAGTAATTGCGATAAAACCTGGCTTACGCTAGACTATGCCGAACTAACATAACGGGTAAATGGGGTTTCCCTTGAATAAATGTCGCATCCTTTGCATTTTAGTGGCCGCCTTATGTGTGGGCGCTTGTCAGAATAACAAAGATGTCTACAAGGGCATGTCTGCTGCCGAAATTTATGCACAGGCAGAAAAAAATGTCGAAAAAGAAAAGTTTTCTCAAGCCGCAAAAGATTTTGAAGCCTTAGAATCACGCTATCCTTACAGTGAATACTCTGATAGAGCCCAGCTCGGTCTTATTAATGCCTATGCCAAACAAAACGAACCTGCGTTGGCCATCTCAGCAGCCGATCGCTTTATTCGCATGCACCCGCATCACCCACAAGTGGATTATGCATATTATCTCAAAGGCATGGTCAATTTTAATGAAAACTATGGGTTTGCATTCCGTTATCTGCCGCTCGATAAAAGCGCACGGGATCCTTCTACCGCACAACAATCTTTTGATACCTTTAAAGAATTGATCGAGCGATTTCCAAACAGCAAATATGCGCCTGAAGTTAGACAACGTATGATCTTCTTGCGTAATCAATTAGCAAATCATGAATTACAAGTCGCACAATATTACATTAAGCGAGGCGCTTATTTATCTGCCGCCAATCGCGCAAATTATGTGATTCGCCATTTTGAACAAACACCGGCGATCCCGCATGCGCTTGCGATTTTAGTGACTTCTTATCGCCATTTAGGGATGAAAAAATTAGAAGCTGACGCCATGGAAACACTTCAAAAGAATTTTCCGGATAGCGAAGGATTAAAAGAATTAAAAGAGTAAGCGAAGCACGAGTGAGGCGGTTTCTATTCTTTTAAAGACATCAACGTTACGTTACCACCCGCGGCTGTCGTATTCACACTGATACTACGCTCAAGACATAACCTTGGCAACATGTGCGGACCGCCCGCTTTTGGACCTGTACCCGATAATCCCTCACCGCCAAACGGCTGTACGCCCACCACTGCACCGATCATATTTCGATTAACATAAACATTGCCAACCCGTACCCGCTGCTGAATATAGGCAACTGTTTCATCAATGCGGCTGTGGATCCCTAAGGTTAACCCATAACCTGTACTGTTTACTTGATGAATCACGTTATCTAATTCATCCGATGGATAAGCGATAACATGCAAAATAGGACCAAATACTTCTTCGGTTAAACGACTGATGTGATCAATTTGATACACGCGCGGTGCAAAGAAAACGCCGCGTGGAAGTATTGGACACGGATTTGGCAAAGTACATTCATAAATTAATTTTGCCTCCCTCTCCATTCTTTGACCATGTTGCAACAAGGTGTCTTTCGCAGCAGCATCAATGACAGGGCCAATATCGGTTGCAAGATCTAAGGGATCCCCCAGGGTAAGTTCTGCCATTGCGCCCTTTAACATCGCTAAAAATTTCGGCAAGATTTCTGCTTGAATAAACAAAACGCGCAGCGCAGAACATCGCTGCCCAGCGCTATTAAACGCCGATATAATCACATCATTCACGACTTGTTCAAGCAAAGCGGAAGAATCAGCAATCATGGCATTTTGCCCACCCGTTTCCGCAATAAACGGAATGATGGATCCAAGACGTGCCGCTAACTGTTGATTGATCAAGCGTGCGGTGCCAGTTGAACCGGTAAACATCACGCCTTGAATGCGTTCATCGCTCAAGAGATGTTCGCTGACAGCGCTTCCGCTGCCAATGAAGAGCTGCGCCACATCTTTCGGGATCCCAGCCAAATGCAATATTTCTATCGCTTTCGCTGCAATCAATGGCGTTTGACTGGCCGGTTTTGCAATCACCGCATTACCAGCAGCGAGAGCCCCCAGAATTTGCCCAAGATAAATGGCTAAAGGGAAATTCCATGGACTAATACAAATAAATAAACCGCGCCCTTTTAATTCTAACTGATTGAGCTCCCCTGTTGGGCCGTGCAATTTTTTGGTTTTGAGATCTTTTTGAGATCGATAGGCATAATACCCACAAAAATCGATCGCTTCTCGTATCTCAGAAACGGCATCTGGGATTGTCTTGCCCGCTTCACGACATAACAGAGCGATAAACGTCGCTTTCTGTTCTTCCAATAAAATAGCCACTCGCTGCAAATATTCAGCGCGCGCGGCTACGGGAACTGTAGCCCACTGTCCTGCTACGGCATGGCCTTTGGCTACGAGATTTTCAATATCTGCGTTAGACGTTGGAAGCGGAGTTTTATCTAATAATGTCGGGAGTAAGCCGTTAATTTCTTTTAATAAGGGTAGTGTTTCGGCATCATCGCTAAAATCAATACCGCGTGAATTTAAACGATCAGGACTATATAAATTGCATGGTAATGGGATCTTAGGATGGTGTTTTTCCGCTAAACTTTCGAATTTTACCACTGGATCAAGGATGAGTTCATCAACAGAGTTTTGATCGTGCGCGATCCGGTTCACAAACGAACTATTCGCCCCATTTTCCAATAAGCGTCGTACTAAATAAGCAAGTAAATGTTCATATCCGCCGACCGGGGCATAGACTCTGCAGTGAATATTCAACGTCGGATTGCTGAGTAACGAATCATAAAGCGTATCGCCCATACCATGTAAGCATTGAAATTCAAAATCACGATAATCTCCGCACATTTCTAAAACCGCGGCCAACGTATAAGCATTGTGCGTCGCAAATTGCGGATAAACATGTTCTTTGGCCGCCAATAACTTTTTAGCGCATGCAAGATAGGAAACATCGGTTGCAATTTTTCTGGTAAAAACGGGATATCCATTTAAACCCCGTTCTTGTGCCCATTTGATTTCTGAATCCCAGTAAGCGCCTTTGACTAAGCGAATCATTAACCGTCGATTATATTTTTTGGCAAGTTCTATTAACCAATCTAACACAAAACTGGCACGCTTTTGATAGGCTTGCACAGCAAGACCTAAACCTTGCCACCCCGCTAATTCTGGTTCTTGAACTAATTTTTCTATTAATACTTGAGAGTACCGAGTTCTCGCCCTATTTAAGTGCCAACCGTTTGAGATAACAAACAACACTTTTTGTATTTTTTTCCACTTCCGCAGTCACATAATTCGTTGCGACCCTTTTTAGGATA
>JAJZUR010000054.1 GCA_021848375.1 Pseudomonadota bacterium
AAATGCAATTTTTGGTAATGTGTCCTTTGAACTTGTGCCTAAAATATATGGTTATGCTATTCAAGATCTACTCTTTAAAACTGCCAAATCAGAATTGTATGGTCAAGGGGAGTGGCATTTTTTACAAGGAAAACCATATACCCTATTAGAGGGAGAAATTACTGCATCTGATATGGGAGAATTATTTACAGAGTGGGGATATCCCTCTGCGATAAAGGAGGCAAATGGTTATATTGACTTTCAATTTGAATGGCCAAATCATCCTTATCAATTTAACCTGGATTTTTCTCGGGGGAACGCCAAGCTTAAGTTTGAAAAGGGTCGAATTATGGGTGTTAAGCCTGGCTTAGGGCGAATTATAGGTCTTTTAAATTTGGAAAGTATTAAGCGGCGCTTGCAACTGGATTTTAGCGATTTGCTCAAACAAGGATTTGTGTTTGATACGCTGACGGGGCGCTTTGAATTTCAAGGAGGGGTTGCCAAGACCAATAAATTATTAATAGCGGGCCCTTCCGCTAGCATTGAGTTGATCGGTAGCGCTGATTTAAGAAATAAAACGCTTGATTTAATGATGAAAGTAGTTCCTAATTTAGGAGTCGGTTTGCCTATTGCCGCAGCACTGGCAGGGGGGCCTGCGGTGGGGGCTGGGGTATGGCTTTTTGATAAAATTGCGGGCGCTAAGATAAACAAGATCACTCAGCATCTGTATCAGATCAACGGTACTTGGGAAGCGCCAAATATTGAGGATCTAGGCATTAAAAGTCAGCGTGCGGCTGAATAGCAATTTAATTTGAGCGCAGCACCAGCATATCGCAAAGATGAATGAGATTGTCCCTTTTGCCATGTAAAAACTGGAGTGCATCTTGCGCTTGCTGTCGTAGCACATCTGCATATTGTTTCGCTGTTTCAATACCTAAGCGGCTAGGGAAACTAGCCTTTCTTTGTTGTTGATCTTTACCTATGCTTTTGCCCAAATTTTCAACATTGCCAATAACATCCAGAATATCGTCTTGAATTTGGAAAGCAAGTCCAATACAACGCGCAAATTCTTGTAATTTAGTGAGTTGTTGTTCACATTGCACTTCATCCAAACTGGCAAGCGCTGCAAGTGTTACGGATGCTTCGATCAGTGAACCGGTTTTCTTGCGATGGAGTTCGCGCAGCTGTTCAAGAGAAATAATTTGATCACTGTCTTCGAATTGAAGATCAAGTGCTTGACCACCCACCATGCCTTCCCAGCCACTCGTTTTTGCTAAGGCATAAATCATTTTGACTTTTTGTTGTGGGGGTGCAGGATTCAGCGCTGGATCACTTAATACTTGAAAAGCAAGCGCTTGCAGAGCATCGCCGACTAAAATAGCGGTTCCCTCATCAAAAGCCTTATGGCAAGTCGGCTTTCCTCGGCGTATTTCATCATTGTCCATGGCAGGGAGGTCATCATGCACCAAAGAATAACAATGAATAAGTTCTATCGCAGCAGCGGAGGCATCCAAAGTTTCAGGTGGATTACCGAGCGCTTCGCCAGTCGCATAAACAAGTAACGGTCGAATACGTTTTCCACCATTCAAAACAGAATAGCGCATGGCTTCTAATAGAGGGGCAGTCTCATTTGAAATTATATGGTTGAGGGTTAGTAATTTATCCAGAAATTCATCTATTCGCTGTTTGTGATCATCATGAAAGGATCCAAAACTCACGGGTTATTGTTCCTCTATGAAGGGTTCGGTTTTGAAGTCTCCAGTTTGAGAAACTAAAATTTTTACTTTTTGTTCTGCTTCTGTTAGCGCTTGTTGACACTGTTTTGCCAAATGTACACCCTTTTCAAAATTTTTTAAAGCATCTTCTAAGGAAAGCTCACCGCTGCCCATCTTTTCAATGATGGCCTCGAGCTCTTTTAAAGTTCCCTCATAATTCACGTCGGTTTTATACTCTGTACTCATCGCTCCACAGGGCTCCTAGTATTTTGTGTGAGTTTACTATAGATGCCTTTAAGATGCATTAGGTTTATTTACAGCGCTAATGATGGTAAACTACTTTATGATAAATGTATTGAATTAGTTATTTAACTTGTTTAAAAAGTGTTTTGTGAACACCCGATAGATTGGAGAGAGGCTGACTGTATGGATACCGCTTACCGGTTTGAAGAATATATCAAATATTTGCGGGAAAATTTTATCAATTTAGTAGAATATCGTGAAAGAACCGGTACATTAGAGCCAAATGTTCTACAGATTAAAGAGGCTTTATTTAACGACGATCCTTTCGTGGTATTTAGTGCTAGCCTAGCAGCGACGGTAGTTATGTCTGATAAATCCCTCTATCATTAATAAAAGAAAAAGATCTATAAAATATTTCCGTATCCTCCTCTCTCGTGATATTTTACTTTTAGGCGTTTTCGTTAATGAAGCGCTGGTTTTCTATTAACTAACAAACTAAGAGGCAAACAAAATGTCACGAGTTGATCCTGCAGACCGCGTGGAACCTTACATACCCGCTTCAACGGCTCTACCAGAAGTTACTCTGCGAGCGCTCATTCTAGGAATTGTTTTAGCCATTATTTTGGCGGCTTCGAGTACTTATGTGGGTTTAAAAATCGCACGAACCATTGCTGCGTCTATTCCGGCGGCGTTGATTTCAATGTTGTTATTAAGACGTTTTAAAAACGCAAACATTCTCGAAAATAATATGGTTCAAACCATTGCTTCTGCAGGCGAAGTGGTTGCGGCTGGCGTAATCTACACTTTGCCGGCGCTCATTATTTTAGGGTATTGGCAATCCTTTAATTATATTCAAACCGCGGCGATTGCAATGATCGGGGGAGTTTTGGGCGTACTCTTTTCCGTTCCTTTGCGTCGCAGCATGATTGTCAAAGATAATTTGCCGTATCCAGAAGGTCTTGCCACCGGAGAGGTATTGAAAGCTGGAGAAAACACGCATAAAGGTTCGACCAAAATTTTGTTCGTGTCCAGTTTATTTTCCGCGGGACTTTCGTTTTTACAAACGGGTTTTAAGATTGCGGGAGAGCAATTGCAATATTGGACAAAGGCCGGCGCTACTGCTTTTGGCGGGAGTATTATGCTCTCCCCAGTCTTAATGGCAGCTGGTTATATCGTCGGGATGCGCGGTTTACTTTCTTTTGTGATTGGCGGACTTTTGACATGGGCGATTGCAATTCCCGTCTTTGTTAGTACGCATGGTTTACCGGAGGCTGCTGATATTGGTTCTGCCCTTGCTATGATCCACAAACAGCATTTTCGATTTGTTGGCGTTGGCGTTTTAGCAGTCGGTGGTATTTGGTGCGTCATCAGTCTAATGAAGCAAATTGTGCAAGCCATTAAAGTATCTTTGGCAGCTATGAAAGAACATAGAAGTGAGTTTTCCTCCACATTAAGAACGGATCGGGATTTGCCGTTTAAATATGTACTACTTGGCGTTATTGCGCTGTCTATCCCAACTTTTATTCTCTTTATGACATTGGTGAAGAGTGCAGAATTACCCTTTAACGATCTGATGTTTTGGGTAACGGTAGTGTCTGCCGCGCTCTTTTCGTTGGTAGTTGGCTTTGTGGCGGCGGCGATTGCTTCTTATATTGTCGGTATTGTTGGTACCACTTCATTACCGATATCGGGCATTACCATCGCGGCCATTATTGCTTTTGCGAGTTTCTTGTTATTGGTTTTACATTCTCATATTGATTTTGCCCTTAATGCAGATGCTGCCTTAAAAGCAGCAGCCATTGTGATTATATTTGCAGCGGTTATTTGCTTGGCTGCGGCGGTTGGTGGCGATAATATGCAGGATTTGAAAGCAGGGCAAATTGTTGGTGCAACCCCTTGGAAACAGCAGTTGATGTTAGCGGTCGGGGCTGTTGCTTCTGCTCTCGTGATTCCGTTTATATTGCAAACGACCTTTGAAGCCTATGGCATTGGAGACATTTTACCGCGGGCTGGGATGGATCCTGAGCATGCGTTGCCAGCGCCGCAAGCGACCTTAATGGCGACACTGGCAAAGGGGTTTTTTATTGGTAAACTGCCTTGGCATATGATTGGTGGTGGTGCTGCTTTGGCAGTGATAGCGATTAGCATTGATGAATATTTAAAATCGGTCAAAAGTGACTACAGATTTCCACCTTTGTTATTTGCTTTGGGTATTTATTTACCCTTAGGTTACGTAACGGCATTTTTTGTCGGGGGCATTATTCATGTCTTGGTCAATTGGGGACGCCCTGCAGGCGGTAAGGCTCATGAGACCAGTCATGGTGTGTTATGTGCCTCTGGTATTATTGCAGGAGAAGCTATCCTTGGGGCAATTTTAACCATTCCTTTTGCCTATTATCAAACTACCGATCTATTTGCGGTTAAGATGCCCTGGGTTGCCCACTATGAAGGCATGATTGGGATAATTCTTTATGCTGCATTGTGTGGGTTTTTATATAAGCAAGGGAAACGAAAGGATTAAGAGAGTCTCATGGAACAGTCTAAACCTACGGGGGAATTAGTGTT
The DNA here is from genome assembly GCA_021848375.1 of Pseudomonadota bacterium. Lineage (GTDB taxonomy): Bacteria > Pseudomonadota > Gammaproteobacteria > UBA6186 > Azoamicaceae > CADEGZ01. Next base: position 4,503 of record JAJZUR010000054.1, read on the forward strand.
ACAGACCGTCGCGATGCCAGCTGACGCCAATGCCTATGGGGATATTTTTGGGGGTTGGCTGGTTTCACAAATGGATTTAGGGGGTGCGGTGATGGCTAATAAACGGGCGCAGAACCGTGTCACTACCGTTGCCATCGATAAGTTAGTTTTTTTAAAACCCGTCTATGTAGGGGATCTGGTTTGCTGTTATTCTGAAATGGTCAAAACCGGGCATTCCTCCATTACGCTAAAGTTAGAAGTGTGGGCAAGCCGTATGCGTTTTGGGGCAGAAGAAAAGGTAAGCGAAGGTATTTTTACGTTTGTCGCCCTTGACGAGAACCGTCGGCCTAAAGTAATCCAGTGGTAAATTAAGCCCGCAATTTTCCTACTAAGGTTCGTCTTCACTTTTTGATTCATCTTTATCTTGTTGTGATTTTATTATTTAGTTTTTAATGATACTTAAATTAAAAATATAGTTGACATGCAACAAATGAGGAGACACAATGCTCTTATTAAAGATAGACCAGTAAATTTTATTATTTAATTAATGCTAGGTCAATGGAGTTACAGCACGGAGGAGTTGTAAGTCTAGCAATAATGATAAGGGGAATGATATGCGAAAAACGAAAAATAAATCACAGTTGAACAATGAAGCGCCTGCACAATTGATTAACATTTTAACTAAAAAAGATGAATCCGTATTTAAATCGTATCTTGAGACAGCTCACAAACTTAAACATTTAGAAACTGATTTATTAGATATGAGTATTCGGATGGGGGCTGATATAGAGCGAGATTTTCCGCATATTCAATACAGGATTGTACTTTCAGAAAATAAAACTGGATTAGAATGGTCTGAAGCAGAGAAATTAAATTTTTGCACAATCTTGAACACATTCAAATCCTATGTTAAAGAGCATGAAGAAAAAGCGAGTGATCAAACAAATATGAGAAGATCACAACGTTTAAGAGCAAGGTCAAGACAACAAGTTGAAGCAAATGATTCGGCAGAAAATACACGAAAAGAACGCTTAGAGTCGGTTTTAAAAACTTGCGATTCTCTTCAATCAGCAGCTCAGAAGAAAACGCAAGAACGTTATAATAATATGTCGATGATGATTAGCACAAATAAAAAGAACGAGTTAAATTCCTCTTTTATGGATTCGAGAACCTTTGCTGCAAATACTGTTTTTGCCAGTACAGCAATGACGACTTCCACGAAATCGACTGCTGAAGACAGCATTAGTCAACTGCAAGCGGAATTAGAGTTGCAGCGTTTTAGTAATCAAAAACTAGAAAAATTATTAGAAGAAGAAAGCGCAAAATTAGAAATTGAAAAAAACAACAGTCAAAAACTGCATATCAAAGTTAAAGAGTTGGTTCAAGCACAGGAAACCCTTTCTAGAGAAAATGATGAGATGAAGGCTGTATATAACCAAGACATTGAACGCCAGCAGAAAATTCGTAAAAATGAAAGTCAAGCAGCGAAACAAACGGAAGAATCCTTAAAGCAGCAATTAAGTTTGGAAAAAGATAAATGTCATTTTTTGCTTGAAGAGTTGAACAGGGTAAAACAAAAAAATCAAGAATTAGAAAATTCCATTCCGAAAGAGGGTGTGTATATTAGATTGGAAGATTTTGAAAATCTAATAAATCAGCAAGAACAGTTAATGAAATTTTGCCCGAGTTTGCTAGAGGAATTTTTTAGTGGTGAAATAGACGAAGATATTATTCACCAGAAAAAAATAATGGAGTTAAAATCTGTTCTTGAAACTTACCTGCAGATAAGTAAAGAAGTAGAAGCAAAAAAAGCAGAGATTTATAATTTATTTGATAATGATGCTAATGATGAATATGGTAAAATCCGCGACGAAGTATTACTGTTGACGGCAATTAAAGAATTAAGTAGCTCTGAATATAAAGTAGAAAATGGGGATGAAATTAAATTTACCGAAGAAAAGGAAGCAAAATTAATTGAGTGCCAAGACAAATTGAAGAAAATGGATGAAGAACGTTTGATTCGTTGCAAAGAGCTTTCATGCTCGACGAAAATGGCAGATTTGTTTGCGCTCTGTGTAAAAATGAATAGTCAAATTTTTGTAATCAATGAATGTCTGATAGGATTAATAAAATATCAAAAAAATCTGCTAAAGCTAAGACAGGAAGTAAATGCACTTTTAATGGAGGATGTTCCTGAAAATAAACAAAAATTACAACCATCTATAAAGGATTCAGTTACAGAAGTTCCGAATCTTACTCAAAATTCGTTAGATTTGCAAAATCAATTAAGCGAACAAAAAAGCGAAAACGATAGGCTAAAGTCAGTGATTCAAGAGAAGGATCAATTGCTTGAAGTAGTCATGAACGAATTTCAAGTAATGATTGACGGTTATAAAGCTGTAAATACGCGATCGGAACAAATAAATGCGAATTTAGAGCGTCAGCTTCGTGAAGCACAAAAGGCTTTGCAAGAACAATTTGCACGAAATGGCAATAAAGGGAAAGAAAATGCATTGACTAATTCAAGTACTCATAGTGGCCGTCAACTGACACCGCAGTTAGAGTCAAAGAAGTTATCATCAAGTTCGACACATACTTCTTCAAGGTCAAGAGTAATAAATTCTTTTAATGCATAAAGTTATAGTATCAAAAAAGTTTTATATCAGGGGATTGTTATGAGTACAGCTACAGAAAATATTTTAGAAAAACTACGACGTGAAAAGGAAGAACTAAGTAATGCCCAAAATTCCTTAAAAAAGAGAGAGTCAGTTGCTGATCAATTAATTAAGACGCCAATTGGAGGAAATCAAACTTCAGAAAATTCATCTAATAACTTGCGCACACCCACACAAACACCGCCTCCCAGTCCGAGTAAACAACAAAAAGCAAATCCGAGCGTTACAGGCGTTCATCCTGCAGGGAATCCCAATGTTCTTGTTTCGCCTCAGAGATCGCTTAACGCGGGTAATCCAAAAACCGCGACACCTACAAAGCAAAATTCCTCCAGTAACGATAGTAGTTCAACTTTTAAAAAACCCGAAAAGAAAAAACCATTAGGTGATAGTGCGGCAAAGTTTTTAGAAAAAGTTCAGCAAACAGAGAAGGCACTACAGGAAGCAAATTTAGAAAAAGAACGGTTAACAAAACTAAGTGAAGAGTTAAGGTTAAAGGTAACAGAAAAAGATGAGGAAATCACTAAAAAAAATAATGAAAATCGCTTAACTAAAGAAAAATTAGATACTCTAGTTAACGATAAGCTAAAATTAGAAACAGAAATTAGCGAGAAATCTACATTAATATCCAAGTTGCAGCAACAGTTGGGTGAGTTAAGTTCTTCAACAGCGACAGAACTTTCAGAAAAGAATCAATTACTTACTGCACATTCTGGAACTATCCAGCAATTGACGAATAAGATAAGTCAGCTTGAGCAGGAGAAGGACTCCCTTAGCTTGCAATTAAAAGAACTAAAAGTAAGAGAAGACAAGCTCAACAAAGAACTTATTGTTGCAAATAGAGATATTAATAGTTTGAAGGAAACATTAGCTCAGCTTGAAAAACAATCAAAAGAAGCCGAAGTTGAATCGAGGAGAGCTATAATTGCCGAGCAAGAAAAACTAAAAAAAGCTGATCAGGACTATGAATCTTTGAACCTTAAATTACAAGAATCGCGAAAAGCGTTGGAACAAGAAAAGATAAAGTCAATGAACTTAGATCAAGAAAAAGCGTTGATCGATAATCAATTTCAGAAAGAACGAGAAAAATATCAGGAAAAAATAGAGGACTTAGAGAATATTGGTGTAGAGTGTCAACTTGAAATTTTCGCTTTGAAATCTGAACTTAACGAGTCACTGTCGGAGCGGGAAAGAATTAAAATTACTTTGCAGAAAAAAATCGAAGATGAACAAAGGGTGCAAAGTAACATTGATCAATTAACCACTCAAATTGAAAGATTGAGTGTGGAACATCAACATTCTAAAGCGAGTGGTGACGAATTAAAAAAACAATTAGACAAGTTGATCGAAGAAAACAATAGCTTAAAAAATGATGTTCAACAATTAAAATCTCAATTGAATAGAGCTGAATCAAAAGAAAAAGAAATTTTAGCTGAAATGGAGAATAAGAAACACAAAATTGAAAATTTAAAACAAACAATTAAAGACACTAAAAAAGAGTTGGATGAGGCTTGTGGCCGTGAATTAGAACAGCTAAACCTGCGTCAAGATCAATTAAAGTTATTAGAGGAAAATTTTAGAAAAAAACTGCAGCAAGCAAATAAAGAAAAGCTCGAGTTAGAAAATAAATATAACGAAGAACTATTGACAGCTAATGCAAACCAAGAAATATTAAAAGCTCAGATTGAAAGCAAGGAAACAGAGATTACTCAATTAAAGCGATCGTTGATAGAAATACAAGAAAAATCTGATGAAGCATTAAACAAGTCGCAAGAGCGTTTGCAGAGTCGAGAGTCTGAGTTGACAACGCAATTAAATCAGGCACAGCAAGAAAAACGTGATTTAGAACAGAAAGCGTCACAAGATTTAACAAATGTAACTGGCGAAAAGGAAAGGCTAGAAAAAGCATTGTCAGCTAATCAAGCTGAAATTGAACAGTTGAAGAAGGCGCAAGAGGAAGCAAAGACGAAATTTGAGGAAGCTTTAAGGGAATCACAAGAGCGTTTGCAGAGTCGAGAGGCTGAGTTGACCACGCAGTTAAATCAGGCACAGCAAGAAAAACGCGATTTAGAACAGAAAGCATCACAAGACTTAACAACTGCAACTGGAGAAAAGGCAGGGTTAGAAAAGGCATTATCAACTAATCAAGTAGAAATCGAACAATTGAAGAAGTCGCTAGAAGAGACGAAAGCGCAATCTGTTGAAGCATTAAGGAAGGCACAAGAGCGTCTACAGAGCCGAGAAGCTGAATTGACAGCGCAATTACAACAGGCACAGCAAGAAAAACGCGATTTAGAACAGAAAGCATCACAAGACTTAACAACTGCAACTGGAGAAAAGGCAGGGTTAGAAAAGGCATTATCAACTAATCAAGTAGAAATTGAACGGTTGAAGAAGTCGCTAGAAGAGACGAAAGCGCAATCTGATGAAGCATTAAGGAAGGCACAAGAGCGTCTACAGAGCCGAGAAGCTGAATTGACAGCGCAATTACAACAGGCACAGCAAGAAAAACGCGATTTAGAACAGAAAGCATCACAAGACTTAACAACTGCA
>JAJZUR010000055.1 GCA_021848375.1 Pseudomonadota bacterium
TTTATTTAAAAAATCAACCTTAGGTGAATCTACATCCTTGAAACTTTCTTCTTATAAATAAGTCTTAAGAATAAATATTTAATTTTTATATAAGACAAAACGAAAAGGTGATTATATGCCAAAAGACGTATTTCAAATTTCAGGTTCTAAAAGTCTTAAAATTTCGCAAGATGACTCTTTGGAGCCCCTAAAAAGGAATATCGAATTGACTTTAGATGATACTAGTAATGCTGATTCTACACAATTAGATAAGGATTTAAGCAGGGCAGGTACTATTGTAGTTGATGGAAAAATTCTTGCTCAGCCAGCAGACACTGAGGTGTTAAAAAAGCAATATAAAGTTCTAGAAGCACTTAATATGGTCAGGGAATATATTATGTCTGAAGAACAACAAATTATGACTGAGCAAGAAAAAGAGGGATTAAGGGAAAAGGGAAGTTGGGATTTTAAAAGATCCAAGACAGAAAAAGAAGAAAATGCATTTAAAATCATTGCGGAACAATATCCGCAACAAATGGTGTTGATGAAAGCTTTAGAAGACGAAATCAGAGAATCGATGGAAGTAATACAATTGAGCAAAGAGTTACTCGAAGATCCTGATACAGAATCGACAGAAGAAGAAAAACGAAAATGGAGAGAAAGCCTTAAAAAATATGGGGATAAAATTTTTCTAGCAAAAGAAAATTTGCAATCCTTATGCAATGGTAAGCCATTGGAATCAGAAATTGAACGTCTGGAAGGTTTACGAGAACAGGCAATAAATACGTTTAAAGCAGTGCAAGATAATGAAAGAACGTTTATACCTTCAAAACTAAATTCTCTTCATCAAGGGGTTACGAATGCTGCATTAATGGTGCTAAGAAATAATTATACATTTCAAAATGTAAAACTTGGGCTGATTACATTTGAGCCCGTTTTGGAATATGAACGGCAGCAATCATCAATATCTAATTCTTTGGAGTTTACCTATCGATTGCAAGGGGAAATATATGGGTTTATGGATGAAGAGGGAGTACAATGGGGGGTGAATAAAGAAGGTACTTTTGAAAAAGTAGTCGATTATCGAGGGAACAGTATAACTCTTCCAGCAGCAGAATTAAAACAAGAAGGTTATCTTCCATTATTTACCATTGCAGCTACAACAGGTCTTGATTTTAAGAATATTAAAGAACCAGTTGCCAGTTTTGAATTAGTGGTAAATTCCATACAACCAGGCTTGAAATATAATGGCCCTGTCGTAGATCCCGCTATTAAAGAACTTGGAAATATTGGATTAATCGACAAAATCAAACGAGCGTTTGGATTATTAGTAAATAAAATTAGTAATGCATTTGGTAAGAGTAAGGAAGAAAATATTGCCGAAATTAAAATAGGTGAACCCACAGATCTACGACATGTTGCATCTGGGGCTCCTAACCGCGTGAATCCGGAACTTCTTAAACAGCATTCTGCCGCGCATGAAGAATTGACAGCTATAGCAGGCCAAAAGGAAACTGAAAAAAAACATTCTAATCCAGAACTGTCTAAACATGTCACTTTTAGTAACGTTACAGAGCCTGGTACTACTGAAGCGAATGAAAAAGAAAATGAAGAAAAATCAGATCTAGACAAAAACCCAAACCCAAAGGATTTATAGAAACCTATCCATTTGGTTTAATATTTGGTAGTCTAATCTCTTAGAATATTACATCTTTTTAATATCTGGGGGTTTTTTGAAGCAACCAAAACGCGTGCTGGGGACTTTTACCCTGGCTATGATCACAGTAGCTGCCATTATCAGCCTGCGAAATTTACCACTCTCTGCCGAATATGGTTTTGCATCGGTATTCTATTTCGTGGTGTCTGCATTGGTATTCTTTATTCCCATTGCCTTAGTAACGGCGGAACTGGCAACTGGCTGGCCGCGGGCAGGGGGAAACTACGTGTGGGTCTCGGAAGCCTTTGGTAAACCCTATGGGTTTTTCGCATTATGGATGGCGTGGATGGAGAGCATTGCGTGGTTTCCGGCAATCCTAGCGTTTACTGCCGCGATGCTCGCGCATTTAATCGCGCCCATCTTCCCGGGACTTGAAGATAGCAAATTGTTTTATTTTACGGTGATGTTGATCGTATTTTGGGGAGCGACGTTATTAAATTTCTTAGGCATTCAAACCTCAGGATGGATAAGTTCGCTCGGAGTCTTAGCAGGAACGCTTATTCCCGGCGCGTTAATTATTGGTCTTGGTATATGGTGGGTAGCGGTTGGGCATCCGACTGCTATTCAATTTTCGTTGGAAGCCTTGGTGCCTGAGTTTCGTTTTGATACCATGGTATTGTTTTCAGGGATTTTATTGGGCCTTGCAGGGGTAGAAGTTGCGGCCTTTCATATTCGAGAAGCAAAAAATCCACAACGCGATTATCCTCGTGCGCTTGCGATTGCAGCGGCTTTAATTTTATTAATTTCCATTTTAGGAACACTCGCCATTGCCGTTGTCGTTCCACAAACTGAAATCAGTTTGTTATCGGGGCTAATACAGGCATTTAAAGTCTTTTTTCTGCATTTTAATATGCTATGGGCCGTTCCAGTGTTGGCATTATTGGCCTTAATTGGATCTTTGGCTGGGATTAATACCTGGACAGTGGGGCCTGCTAAAGGATTAATGGTGACGGCAGAAGATGGATTTTTACCGCCTTTTTTAAAACGCGTCAATAAAGCGGGTGTACCGACGGGAATGCTTTTATTTCAAGCAAGTGTTGGCACTATTTTGTCTTTAGTATTTTTATGGATGGATAGCCATAGTGCAGCCTATTGGGTTTTAACGGCTTTATCTGCGTTATTTACCGTTGTGCAATATGGTTTTGTTTTTATGGCAGCGCTTTGGTTACGCTATAAGGAATCGAAAACCGAAAGACCTTTTCGTGTGCCGGGTGGAAACTGGGGCATTTGGTTGGTATCGGGTTGCGGCATGCTGGCTTGCTTATTTGGATTTTTGATTGTCTTTGTGCCCCCATCCCAATTAGATACGGGAGATAGAACAGAATATCAAATGATGTTAGCAATTAGTTTTATTGTGCTTAGCCTGATCCCTATGCTATTAGCGCATTATAGAAGACGAGGAATTCGGGTGTGGCTTAGATAGTCAGCAGGGCAGGGACTAAAGCATTATTCTGGGGGCGAAGGTTTATGCGATTCCGCTGTTGCATCTTGTAAAATTGCTTTTATCTTTTGCGCTAAGATGTCATTATTGAACTTTAAGTTTGTTTGAACTAGATAAGCCTTAAAGCCCGGCACAATCGGGGCGCCTCTTTCATTCGTATCTTCTTTTAATGGCTTATTGTAATTGTTCATGGTTACTACCTAAGATTTCAGAGAACATATCATCATATAATAAATAAGACCATGTTCAAAAGAGTAAGTTCGTTTTAGGAAAAAAGAAAATTAGGGTTATATACACCAAAATGAGGCGCTGCGCCGCCTCCTCTTTTTATTTTTTATACAACCGGTTCTGCAGCAAATTCCTTCAACCAGTCATTGGCGATTGCTAAGATACTGGAACGGCTTAACAAGAGCTGCCACCGGCGACCCCCCAATTGTTGCCATAAAACGGCGGAACGCACGCCGGCTAATAATAAGGCGCGGATTTTATTCAACGTTTGAGTTTGGGTTAAATATAAAGGCTCCCCCGAGACATGTACCCTAAAACTAAAAGTACTGAGTGTATCGGTATAAAGAGAAGCGAGATTTGCCATCACATTTTCATGGGTGGGTGAAAAATGTGATGCTTGCGTAGCGGCGCGCTCGATGCCTGTTCGGATCAATGTTAGCATTTTCGGGCGATCACTTAACTTTCGTTCTAGATGGAGCAGTGAAAAAACATAGCGGGCAATTTCTGGATCTTTTGGGCCTTTATGATTCGAAAAAAGCCGAATCAGTTCCTGAAAACCGATCGCAAATTTTTCGGGTTCTTCATAAACTGACAAAGCGTTTTCAACGTCAATGGTAAAAATGCTTTTAATACTCGCCAAAAAACTGTTTTCGTCGACACGGCCAGTTTTGGCTAAGGTTTTAACCAAAGCAGCGGCTTGAAATACACCAGCTAAGGCAAGTACGCGGATCTGTTCATTTGATTTATTCAATGAATAATTCCTCCACCCAAACAGGTATTATGTTGGTAAAATACGACGGATTGCCCTGGCGTGACGGCCCACTGTGGCATTTTAAAAATCACTTTATAAGTTGCTGCGTCGATGCGCTCTAAGGTACAGGGTACGTCCTCTTGTCGATACCGAATTTTGGCGCTGCAAGTCAATGGAAATTGCGGTGGGATCTCGGCTATCCAATGCAGCGCGGTTGCTTCTAAGGAAGTTTTGTATAAGAGTGGATGATCTTTGCCCTGTGCAACCATCAACACATTACGTTCTAGATCTTTTTTAACCACGTACCATGCCGCATTATCCGTGTTACTTTGCCCGCCAATTCCAAGCCCTTGTCTTTGCCCGATGGTGTAAAACATTAAACCATCATGCTGGCCAATGATTTTTCCTTCCGGTGTTTCCATTTTGCCCGGTTCAGTTGGCATAAATCGATTGAGAAATTGCTTAAAATTTCTTTTGCCAATAAAACAAATACCCATACTTTCTTTTTTTAGATAGGTTGGTAGGCCGGCATTTTTGGCAATTTTTCGAACCGTTGGTTTGTCTAAATGGCCGATCGGAAACAAACTTTTGGAAAGCGCGTTTTGTGTTAGAGTATATAAAAAATAACTTTGATCTTTATTCGGATCTTGTCCTTTATGGAGTTGGTGATGATTTATATGATAGGCGTTTTGTACGTAATGTCCGGTTGCTATGCAATCAGCACCTAATTCCAATGCGTAATTTAAGAAGGTTTTAAACTTAATTTCACGATTGCATAGAACATCTGGGTTAGGGGTTCGTCCTAAACGATGTTCTACTAAAAAATTTTCAAATACAGTATCCCAATATTCTTTGGAAAAATTGATGGTATGGAGTTTGATATTGAGTTTTTCACAAACTTTTTGGGCGCTTACCAGATCTTCTGCGCTGGTACAGTGTTTGTCGTCATCTTCTTCTTCCCAATTTTTCATAAAGAGCGCTTCTACTTGGTATCCTTGTTCTAATAAGAGAAGAGCGGCAACCGATGAATCTACGCCGCCCGACAGCCCCACGATGACGCGCTTTTTGGACTCATTCATGACAATAATGCATTTTTGGTGAGAGAGCGAATAACGCCCACCACCATGCCTTCTACAATGAAGTTGGGTTGCATTGGATCGGATGTCGCACGACGAACGACGATTTCTTGATTAACCCGACCCGCCATGAGTTGTCCCGGGAGAACTTCTTGGGTTTGATGTAAAGCAAGATAATCACCCGCCATAATATTGAATTCTGGAAGGGCTTTGTGAATGTGGATTAAGCAGTCGGTCGCGGTTGTGAACAACCCGCGATCTAAACGACAACGATTTTCCAGATGATTATCAGAAAGAATGGGTTGGTTACTGCCAAGCCGATCAGCGCGAATAATTGGGATCCCAGAAAGATTGCTTGCCAAACGGATCCCACGGGAGGTTCCAGGAACGAGTTCAATGACCCCTTTACGTGCTAATGCGCGTAAATGATCTTCTGCCGCATTGGGTGATCGAAAGCCCATGGTTTTCGCAATTTCTGCCCGCGTCGGCGGAGAGCCAGTGGCAGTAAGATGTGACTGGATCAAATTCAGAATTTCCTGTTGTCGTTTGGTTAATTTAGTCATAAAACTTCCTGTGATGGAATTGAAGTTTAACGCTCTTAAGTATCTTATGACAATGCTGTGCTGTTGTCCAGACTGGGTATATAAACAACTGTATGAGCTGGGCTGCCGTGTACGCTCTTAAAAATCACCGATCCTCGATATCTTCTAAATCATCCGCGTCATGGTGAGGATACATAACCTCATCCCCTAATTCCGGATAGAGATCTTTATCAATCTCGAAGGGACCGGACCAATCTTCCGGCGCATCGATAGAGACAACCCGCATCGCAAACCAAGTGTCCATATCGATCTCTTCGACTTCCCCATCAAAATATTGCAGTTCCAGCGTACTGGTCTCATCATCCTTTGCAACAATTTCAAAGCGTTCAGCATGTTCGATATCCCAATACCAAACACCAACTACTGGATATTCATGAGGAAGAATCATAGTTTAACCTCTTCAGAGTTATAAAACCCCATATTTGTTATTTTACCAACAAATTAGACAAAGAGAGCGGAAATGGTTCCAAAAATGTTTTTGTTTTGAAACGGAACCCCCTGACGCAGTATGTTCTATTATATAAGTGTACCTTCCCTGGTTATGCGTAGCATTTTTCTAGGCTAGGAGGGTTGGATCTAAAAGGGAGCATAGAAAATATGATAAGCGGTCACGCAGGGATGATGGGTGCCCTTGCAGCAGTTGTTATTCTCGGATTCTTATATCTTGAAGCGCCTTTTGCGGCCTATGCGGCAACGTTTATTTTATCGCTTGGGGTATTGCAGTGGCATGCAACATTTGCAGCTTCCACCTTTTTTGTCTTGTGGGGGATCTTGATATTCGGGATCCTATGCTTTGGGATCCCGTTTTTAAGGCGGCGTGTATTTTCCAAATTCATTTTTCAGCGCGTGAAAAATGAATTACCCAGTATGAGTTCCACAGAGCGAGAAGCCATTGAAGCGGGTGATGTGTGGTGGGAAGGAGATCTGTTTTGCGGCCGGCCTCATTGGGAAGATATATTACAGTTACCAAAACCGGCCTTAACGCAAGAAGAAACCCTTTTCTTAAATCAACAAGTGGAGCATTTGTGTGAAATGATCAATGATTGGGCGGTTTCACATTTGACGCTTGATCTCACGGCAGAAGCCTGGAAATATTTAAAACAAGAACGCTTTTTTGGAATGATTATCCCAAAAAAATATGGTGGATTAGGATTTAGCGCATTGGCGCACGCAACGGTTGTGCAAAAATTGGCAACCCATAGTTTAACAGCTGCCATTACCACCATGGTTCCAAATTCATTAGGACCTGCAGAACTACTCATCAATTATGGTACCGAAGCGCAGAAAGAATATTATTTACCGCGCTTAGCCCTTGGTGAAGAAATTCCTTGTTTTATGTTAACGTCGCCGGTTGCAGGGAGTGATGCGAGCGCGATTACCGATATCGGAATTGTGAGTGAAGGAGAATTCGAAGGTAAAAAAATGCTCGGGATTAAATTAAGCTGGGATAAACGATATATTACCTTAGCGCCGATCGCAACCGTTTTTGGGTTGGCGTTTAAATTATATGATCCAAATAAGCTGCTCGGTAACAAAGAAGCGTTAGGTATTACGCTATGTTTAATTCCAGCTACACATCCTGGAGTTGAAAGAGGGAAACGACATTTTCCAATGGATCAAGCTTTTATGAATGGGCCAACGCGTGGTACCGATGTTTTTGTTCCTCTAGATTGGGTGATTGGCGGTCGTAATATGATTGGCAAAGGGTGGCAAATGATTGTTGAGCGTTTATCAGTTGGACGCGGAATTTCACTGCCTGCATTGAGTGCTGCTTCTGTCAAACAAAGTTACAGAACGACCGGCGCATACGCAGCGATTCGTAAACAATTTCACGCGCCAATTGGGCATTTTGAAGGGGTTGAAGCAGTGTTGGCAAAAATTGCTGGATTTACCTATCTTTCTGAAGCTACCCAATTATTTACTTTAACTGCGTTAGATAAAGAAGTTCGGCCTTCTGTTGTCACTGCGATGACCAAATATCATTTAACGGAAATTGCTCGCATCGTTGTGAATCATGCCATGGATGTGCATGGTGGAAAAGCCATCATGCAAGGTCCAAAAAACTATCTCAGTAATAGTTATCAAAGTTTGCCTATCAGTATTACCGTAGAAGGAGCCAATATCTTAACGCGCAGCCTCATTATTTTTGGTCAGGGCGCAATACGTTGTCATCCTTATCTGCAAGAAGAAATGAAGGCAATGCAGGATCCTGATCAAAAAGAAGGATTGAAAAGATTTGATAAGGTGTTTTTTAAACACGCGGCATACACTGTTTCAAATGCGGTGAGAGTAGTGGTTCATTCTTTTACGGCGGGATTATTTTCAGCGAAAACCGGCACCAAAATTTCCAGGCGCTATTGTCAGCAATTAAGCCGTATGAGTATTGTGCTCGCCTTTGTGGCTGATGTATCTTTGATCCTCTTAGGAGGAAAATTAAAACGATGTGAACGTCTTTCCGGGCGTCTTGGAGATGTTTTAAGCCATTTATATATGGCCTCGGCGATTTTGAAATATGAACAAGATTTTGCCACTAAAAAAGAAGACGCTTTGCACATAGAATGGTGTATGAAATATTGTTTATACCAAATTCAAGCAGCTTTTTTTAAACTATTTAAAAATTTTCCGATCCCGGTATGGGGTAGGGTTTTTCGTTTTTTGACATTTCCTTATGGTCGCGCTTATCATGCTCCAAGCGATTGCTTAGAGCATCGTTTGGCCTCAATTATGTTGCAGCCTTCAAAATTTAGAGATCGACTAACGCAATATTGTTATTTAAGCAACAGTCAAACCAATCCCATCAACCAACTTGAATTCGCATTGCAGCAAATAACGTTTACAGAACCACTGCAGGCGAGAGTGGAAGAAGCTATCAAAAAAGGCCGCATTCCAAAAACGATGGATTTGCATCGTCGGTTAAATAATGCTGTGAACGAACATGTTATTACAGAGGAAGAAGCAAATTTAATCCAAAACGCAGAAGAAGCGCGGCGAGTGGTTATTCAAGTTGACGAGTTTACTGAAATGGAATTGGTTGGGAAACAAACCGTATGACGAAGAAACGCGAAGTTTTTATTGTGGATGGTGCGAGATCGCCATTTTTAAAAGTGACAGGCAAACCAAATCCTTTGTCTGCGGCGGATTTAGCGGTTGCAGTGACCGGGCCGCTATTAGCGCGGCAACCTTTTTTATCCCACCACATTGGAGAAGTCATTACCGGTTGTGTTGGACCGGCATCGGATGAAGCCAATATTGCGCGTATTATTGCTTTGAGGTCGGGATGTGGGGATAAAGTGCCGGCTTGGACGGTGCAAAGAAATTGCGCTTCTGGTTTGCAAGCGTTAGCCGCGGCTGCAATCGATATTGCCAATGGTGACTATGATCTGGTGTTAGCGGGGGGGACTGAATGTATGAGTCGCGCTCCCTTAATTTATCAAAATAGATTGGTTGAGTGGTTAGCCGATTTTCGTACGCGAAAGGGGCTAATGGCCAAAATCCAAACACTTTTTAAATTAAGGCCGCAATTTTTAACACCAGTGATTTCATTATTAAATGCTTTAACGGATCCCGTGGTGAATCTTTCCATGGGGCAAACCGCCGAAAATTTAGTCTATCAATTTCAGATCTCGCGCGAGGCAGCAGATGCATTTTCGGTTGCGAGCCATCAACGGGCAGTAGATGCACTCAAAAATGGGTTGTTAAAAGAAATTATCCCGATATTTGATTGGCAAGGCAATGTGGTTGATAGCGATACAGGAATAAGAGGGGACG
>JAJZUR010000056.1 GCA_021848375.1 Pseudomonadota bacterium
ACGCTTTGATCCATTATAAGCGAATGATTTTTTTGGTCTTTTTGGTGGGCCCACTAGGACTCGAACCTAGGACCAAGGGATTATGAGTCCCCTGCTCTAACCAACTGAGCTATGGGCCCGATAACGGGTTTTTATGCTGGAAGCAGAGTATATCACGCCCCCCCAACAAAAATTAAGCCTTGCCTTCGCCTTTTTCTTCTTCTAAAAAGCTTTTCAACTGTTCAGCGCGGCTGGGTTGCCGCAACTTCCGAAGCGCTTTCGCTTCGATTTGGCGGATACGTTCACGCGTTACGTCAAATTGTTTACCAACTTCTTCTAATGTGTGATCGGTATTCATATCAATACCAAAACGCATCCGCAAAACTTTCGCTTCTCTTGGCGTTAAACCTGCTAAGATACGGCGGGTTGCTTCGCGTAAGCCTTCCATTGTCGCGGAATCCAGGGGTGATTGCACATTAGCGTCTTCAATGAAGTCGCCTAAATGCGAGTCTTCATCATCCCCAATCGGGGTTTCCATGGAAATAGGTTCTTTTGCAATCTTTAGCACTTTGCGGATTTTTTCTTCCGGCATCATTAAGCGTTTACCCAATTCTTCTGGGGTTGGCTCGCGGCCCATTTCTTGTAACATTTGACGCTGCACGCGGTTCAATTTATTGATAGTTTCAATCATATGAACCGGAATACGAATGGTGCGCGCTTGATCGGCAATGGAGCGCGTAATCGCTTGACGAATCCACCAGGTAGCATAAGTTGAAAATTTATAACCGCGGCGATATTCGAATTTATCAACAGCTTTCATCAAACCAATGTTACCTTCTTGGATCAAATCTAAAAATTGCAAGCCGCGATTGGTGTACTTTTTCGCAATGGAAATCACTAATCGAAGATTGGCTTCTACCATTTCCTTTTTCGCGCGCCGCGCTTTGGCTTCGCCAATCGACATGCGGCGGTTTAATTCTTTAATTTCAGGAATGGTTAATTCGGTTGCTCTTTCCAGTTCAATCAAATTCTGCTGCAAAGAAAGCAATGCATCTTTATGCGGTTCTAGCAAGGTTGAATAGACTTCCCCCGCCGCGATTTGCTCGGTTATCCACTTAGGATCGGTTTCACGATTTGGGAAAGAACTGATGAAACGCTGGCGCGGCATTCTCGCTTTGTTCACACAAATATCCATCACTGCACGCTCAATTTTACGCACGCTTTCCAGCATATTACGCATGCCAGTCGTTAATTCGTCAAACACTCGTGGGACTAATTTAAAGCCAATTAAACATTCACCGAGACGTACCATTAAATTTTGGGTTTCTTCATGATGTCGACCCAATCTTTCAATAGCAGAATACGTTTCACGCTTTAAATCAAACAATTCATCAAAACGTCGTTTAGTTTCAATAAAATCTGGTTCAGAATCAAACCCTGTTCCTTCAGAACTTTCTTCTTCATCGACTTCATCCACCACTGCAACTGGGATTTCTTCAAAGGCAGGCACCGCGGATTCTTCAACCGCAACCGCTGCAGGTTGGCTATTATCAACAAAACCATTGATAATATCATTAACTTTTAATTCTCCCCGCTCGACACGATGAAATTCTTCCAACATTAAATCTAATAAAGGTGGATATTGGGTAACCGTGAGTAATACTTCTTTAGCGCCTTCTTCAATGCGCTTAGCAATCGCAATTTCACCCGCGCGCGTTAAAAGTTCAACCGTGCCCATCTCGCGCATGTACATACGAACCGGATCAGCAGTGCGATCAAAAACCGTCTCAGCCGCAGCAGAAGCTTGCGCCGCTTCTTCTACCACTTCTTCTGTAACAATGGTTTCCGTTTCTTCGCCAGAGGCCAACATCATGCCGCCAATATCCGACGACATTTCATAAACGGTGATGCCCTTTTCATCCAGGATCTGTACGACTTCTTCAATGGCTTGTTCAGGATCGATAACGTCTTCCGTCAAATATTCATTGACATCATCATAGGTCAAATAGCCCTTTTCCTCTCCCAGTGCAACTAAGAGCTTGATTTGCGCAGCTTGGCGATCTTTATCAACATAGCTCATAACAATAATTCTCTATCAATGGCCAAAGGTTAGGCACGAGCACTCCGATTCTACCGATTACTAACCGGTTAATCTACCCGATCTTTTTCCCTTTGTTCCAGTAAATGTTTTAAATGAGCTTTCTCTTCCATAGAAAGCACGCCCGTTTTGGCCTTTATCAATACTACTTCCATGGCCTGTTCTTGAGCCCGCTCTCGCAAACGCTGAATAGCACCCAAAAATTCCTGCTCTAATCCATTTTCTGGAATAGAGTTGGTGATGAGTTTTAACTCACTATAAGCAAACTGACTTGCACAATGATCTGGGAGCTTATCCCCAATCAATTCAGTACTAATCATAGGCTCTTGTCTCAGAACCTCAATAATAGCACAGAGAACTGTAGTCCCTGGGGTATCCGCCCCTTCAAACCCCTCACTTTCACCTATTTTCGAGAGCAACTCTCGATTTTTTAGCAATATCGCAGTCGCCCGATGGGCTGCAGAGGGCGGCAGCGCTGATCTAGGCTTATTGGCAAAGTTTCGGTTAGACAAAGGATATCGCTTTTGGTTCCCCGATTTTTTTCCTTGTATAACCCCGGAATCTACCCCGGACAGTTCTCCCAAACGATCATATAGCATTTGTTGTAATACCCCTTCGGGTAATAATTTAATGAGAGGTTTGGCAAGTGTAATTAAGCGGGCACGACTGTCTAAATGATGTAAATCTAAATCCGCCGACACCTGTTCAAATAAAAAATCAGACAGATGGAGCGCGCGATCAATTTGCGTTAAAAAAGCTTCTCTACCTTCCTTGCGCACAAAAGAATCCGGATCTTCTCCCGCGGGCAATAAAATAAATCGCACCCGCCGGCCTTCTTTCATATGCGGTAAAATCATCGGTAAGGCACGCTTAGCAGCGGCTTTGCCTGCTTTATCGCCATCAAAACAAAAAATTAACTCGCTCGCTTGGCGAAATAAAACATCCACTTGTTTTTCGGTTAATGCAGTTCCTAAGGTTGCTACACAATTTTTAATATCCGCTTGTACCAAACTCACCACATCCATATAACCTTCAACCACCACAAGACTGGTGAGTGAACGATTGGCGATCCGCGCTTCATATAAACCATATAATTCCTGACCTTTATTAAACACAACCGTTTCAGGAGAATTTAAGTATTTTGGCTCGCCCTCACTGTCAATGATGCGTCCCCCAAATCCAATCACACGTCCACGGCGATCTCGAATGGGAAACATGATGCGCTCGCGAAAACGATCATAAAAATGATCTGATTCTTTTTTAACAATTAACCCTGCGGCCAATAAAGCGTCTTGCCCGGCTTTATCAACTCCTAAATGTTTGACTAACGCATCCCAACCGGGCGGCGCGAATCCTAACCCAAATCGCTTTGCCGTTTTACCGCTTAAACCACGATTTTTTAAATAAGTATGCACTTTTTGAACGGCAGGATGTTCACGTAATTGTGTTTGATAAAATAACGCGGCTTTTTCTAAGCAGTCGTATACTGCTGCATACCGCGCGATTTGATGACTGTCTTTGGTTTCGATGGGGAGCGTTAACCCCGCTCGACTGGCCAATGCTTCCACTGCTTCAACAAAATGTAAACCCTCAAATTCCGTTAAAAATTGAATGGCATCTCCGCTCGCATTACAACCAAAGCAATGATAAAACTGCTTGACGGGACTCACTGAAAAAGACGGCGTTTTTTCCGTATGAAAAGGACAACGGGCAATATAATTAGCGCCCGCGCGCCGCAAACTCACACGCGCACCAATGACTTCCACGATATCGGTGCGAGCCAATAGATCTTCAATAAAAGATTGGGGAATTTGCCCCGTCATAAGCTGTTGTTCTCTACGTCAACGGCAATTGATTCTTGAGCAATATGCCCACCTCGCCCATATCTGCTCGTCCTTGCAGTTGTGGTTTTAGGATAGCCATGACTTTTGCCATATCTCGAACGGACACTGCACCCACTTCTTGGATTGCTGCTTGAATAAGGGATTTAACTTCTTCTGAACTTAACGGTGGCGGCAAAAAAGCTTGAATAATCTCAATTTCAAACGCTTCTTTCTGCACTAAATCGTCGCGCTTGGCGGCAGCAAATTGTTCAATAGAATCCCGTCGTTGCCGAATCATTTTATCTAAAATGCTTAAGACTTGTGTATCGTTTAACTCGATACGTTCATCCACTTCCACCTGCTTGATAGCGGCTTGGATCAAACGAATAACGCCCAATTTGGGTTTATCTTGGGCACGCATCGTTTCAACCATGCTTGCCTGAATTTTATTTTTTAAGGTTTCTTCTGCCATCACACTTCGCCCCCGTTCCAAAACCATTACGTTAGAGACCTAGTCTCAGAATCAAAGCGCGCGCTAAGACAAATTTTAACGCGCCTCTCGTTGACCGTGCTGCGAAGCGCCGCCTGGCTGCTCACGCATTAACTTTTTCAAATGACGCTTTCTTGCAGCAGCAGCTTTGCGTTTACGAATCGTTGATCCCTTTTGATAAAATTCACGGCGGCGAAGTTCTTTAGGAATACCCGCCTTTTCAACGGCTCTCTTAAAACGACGAATCGCGGAATCAACAGATTCCCCATCTCTAATACGAACACTTGGCATTGAACACCACACCTCAAAAGTTAGTTACTTAAAATTAAACTCATTGACAATTAAGCATGCTATTCTAGACCACTCTACGAATATTGGAAAGGTTTTATGCGGATCCTCGGAATAGAAACCTCATGTGATGACACTGGCGTAGCCCTTTTTGACGCTCAACTGGGATTATTAGCCCATGCAACGTACAGTCAAACAACGACCCATGCCCCTTACGGCGGTGTTGTCCCCGAATTAGCGTCTCGCGATCATACTCACAAACTACTCGCCGTCATCAATACCGTCATTCAAGAAGCAGAGATCGCTCCCCGCACGATAGATGGCATTGCGTATACCGCAGGTCCCGGTTTAAACGGCGCCTTATTGGTAGGGGCGGCCTTTGCCAAAGCCCTCGGATACGCCTGGAACATCCCCACTATTGGGATCCACCACATGGAAGGGCACTTGCTCGCTGCGATGCTGGAAGAGCCGGCGCCTACTTTTCCATTCATTTCCTTGTTGGTTTCGGGAGGACACACTCTGCTGGTCGAGGTTTTCACCATCGGCAAATATAAAATATTGGGTGAATCCCTAGATGATGCCGCGGGAGAGGCCTTTGATAAAATCGGAAAATTACTGGGGTTACCGTATCCAGGAGGACCAGCGCTCGCAAAGTTGGCGGAGGAGGGGGATCCTAAACGTTTTCATTTCCCAAGACCCTTAACCAACAGAGCGGGGTTAGATTTTAGTTTTAGCGGATTAAAAACGTTTGCGCTCAATACCTTTCAAGGAACCAACCAATCAGAACAAGACAAAGCTGACATTGCTTATGCTTTTCAAGAAGCCGTTGTGGATACGTTATTTATTAAATGTAAGAGAGCTATCAAAGCGACAGGATTAAATCGATTAGTGATCGCTGGCGGCGTCGGTGCAAATCAACGCCTAAGATCCAAGCTAACCGAATTAACCACATCGGCAGGGACAGTGATTTATTACCCTAGATTGGAATTTTGTACTGATAATGGCGCAATGATTGCGTACGCTGGTTACCAACGTTTAAAACTTGGCTCTGATCCCACCTTAGAGATCCACGTGCATCCCCGTTGGCCAATGGACACTCTCAAAAAATAATGCCACACTAAGAACCAAGGATTTAGTTGCCCTTAAGAAGCGATCTCAGCAGCGGAGGATATTCATGCAGTTCATCAAACAAATGTTATTCGTCACAAGTTTACTTTTCATCAACACGCCACTCTTTGCACTCAATAAAGTGGTTATCTGTACCGACACTAACTTTTGGTATCCCTTCACCTATGTTAAAAATCAAGAAGCGGTTGGCTTGCACATTGATATCATCAGTAAAGCGCTGCGCAATATTGGCTTAGAACCCATCTTTAAACCGACTTCTTGGAAAGAATGTTTAACGGAAGCAAAACTTGGCATTGTCGATGCCGTTGCAACCGCGTCTTATCAAGATGATCGCTCTGCTTATTTAAATTACCCTGAAGGTGCAGCCGGTGATCGCAAATCTCCCTGGCGTGTTTCACAAGTCGGTTATGTGGTGATAACCGCAGCCACTAACAAGGATGACAAGCCGAATACGTACAAATTTGAAGGAGACTTCACGACGATACCGCAACCTGTTCGCGTGCCTATGCATTATTCCGTTATCCGTGATCTGGAAAAAGAAGGGTTAACCGTAAAAGCAGGAAAAAATTCTCTTGCAGATTTCAAGCAATTGATTAAAGATCGAACCGGTTCAGTGGTTGATGTTGCAGAAGTTGCCGAACATTTTGGCACCCAGCCAGAATTTGCAGAAAAATTGGTGATTCAAAAACGCCCGCTCAATAATAAATCTTATTATTTAGCTTTTTCAAAAAAAGGCAAAGTGAGTATTGATGAAGCCAAAACCATTTGGCAAGAGATCGCCCGCGTGCGGGAAGATAAAAAGGTGATGGCGGAGTTTTTGAAGAAGTATTAAACGTATATTAAATCGCATGTAATATTTTTGTTATATATGTTATATTTTTTTCCCAAGTCTTGGCTCTTCGCCATGTATCAAGCGCACAATATTACTGCGGTGCCGCCAAAAAAGAAGTATGCTGATAACAACAACTGGGATTGATAATTGGGCATTTTGTAACCACGCCATATAGATGGGCACCATAACCGCTGCCACCAAAGAAGCAAGTGATACAATCCTAAATAAAAGCAAAGTCATCGCAAAAGTGGCAAACGACAATAAACCCACAGGCCAAGATAAAGCAAAAATTGCACCTAAGGATGTTGCCACACCTTTCCCGCCTTGAAAGTTAAAAAATACCGGATAAAGATGCCCTAAAAATACAGCAACCATGACACAACTGATAACCCAAGGATCCAAATCCATCTGGATTGCAATATAAACCGGGATAAAGCCCTTCAGAATATCTGCGATAAGGGTTGTTATCGCAGCGCTCTTATTACCCGAACGCAACACATTGGTTGCTCCAGGATTCTTGGAGCCAGACTTCCTGGGATCGGGTAAATCCATCAGACGGCAAATGATCACGGCACTAGAGATAGAGCCGATACTATAGGCTGCGATACAGACAATAATAGGGATTAACATCGATCTATCACAACGCAAAACAATGACTACCGTCAAGTAAAATATCAGGTTTTACCTCATATAAAGCAGGTTATCCAACTTTTGTAAATAATAAATCGAAAAAAAATTATTTTTTCTGTTGGGCTCGGATAGCTGCTTGTCTCTGTACCTGTAGCTGTTGTTGTCTAATTGCAGCTTGTTGCTGTCTGATGGCTTGCTGTTGCTGCAATCTTGCTTGCTCCCTTGCTTGTTGTAGCTGCCGTTGCTGTTGTAATCGTGCCTGATCTCTCATTTGTTGTAGCTGCCGTTGTTGTTGCAATCGAGCCTGTTCCCTTAATTGCTGTGCTTGCTGCTGTTGTTGGCGTCTCGCTTGTTCTCTAGCCTGCTGTGCTTGAAGTTGTTGCTGCCTCCGAGCTTGCTCTCTTGCTTGTTGAGCCTGCTGTTGTTGTTGCCTTCTTGCCTGTTCCTTTATTTGTTGCGATTGCTGTGAAGCTGCGGAAGTTTTAGTATTAGATGATGGGGCTGAATTCCGTGGCTTTTCAGCTTGCTGTGGCTTTAAAATTGCAGCATTAGTTTTATTTGGTTGAACATTACTTTGCTTCACGTTGGGGGGGGTGGTTTGGTTACGTTGTGCATGATTAGGAACTTTTGTATTTACATTGTTCTGGGTCTTTAATGGCGCTTGAGAAAAAGTAGATTTATGAGTTGCACTTGAATTTCCTTTATATGATTGTGTAGTTGATTTTGGCAAATTTGCAGCATGATTATTAAATTTCAGTGGCTTTGGAGGTTGAAGAACATTATGAGGACGATATTTAAACAATAATGGTTTACCTGGGTTTTCTATCTTAGGTTCTACCTTTTTCTGCATTAATGGTTCCTGCTTACGCATACCAGGCATATTCGGTTTTAATGTCATGCGTGGTTGTTCAACTCTTTGCTTGAGTGGAATGGAAACCAATTTTGGTGGGGATGTCATAATCGTTCGTTTAGGTTGAGGAGTGGGTATTAATGCAGGCTTAAATGGATAATTACTAATTCCTTTACTTGCCCCATAAACCATTTTATGGATAGTCAAATCTACCAGAGGATGAGGTTGTGATGATATAGATTTCGACGCTAATCCAGTTCCGCCAAGAGCTAAAGAAGTCGTCATTACAAAGGCCAGTGCTTTTTTATTAAAGTTTTCCATCATCTTCGACACAATCAAGTTATCTCTTTGGGCTGTTTTATTTAAACGATTTGGATCTTTGATACACTTTTCTCGCTCATCATATATAATACCAATTAATGCTTTTTTATATTCGTTTTGACCCCAACTGTTTTGTTTACCCAACTCGAAAATTTTCTCAATTCGTTCAAGTAAACCTTCTCTTATACTAAAAACGTGCGGCCCTTCGTGAACGGGCATCTCTGGATAATCCAATATATAAGCTGCAGCTTTATTCGGTATTTGTAAAAAATTAACTGAATCATCAATCGTCATCCCTGCTTTTTCCCATATAGGATGAGAACTTGTTTCATCGTGATAATGTATGATGTGGTGATTCTGAAAACCAATCCGAGCGGGTATTGAAAGCTTAACACCAGTTCGAGTAACACTATAAATAATGTCCCCATTATCATCATACAAAAATTCGGTTAATTTAGGCTTAAGAGATATTTTCAATCTTTCCATTTCTTCTAATTCTTCTTTGCCCACTTGATTATCTAAGGCCTTCCTATATAACACTTGAAATTTTTCGAAATCCTGCTTATCTTTTTCACCAGCCATAAAAATCCTTTTATCTAAATAATTCCGGATAATTATTCCTTTCATGAAAACATAAATAATCTGGCATAAATTCAGCACCCTTTATATCCGCATTATTAAGCGCTTGGAAAAGTTTTTGAGAAATAATTTTCAATGATAAAATTACAGAATCTTTTGCAAGGTCAATATTTCCCATACAATTAGCTTTAAATCGTATTCTAATTGGACTAATTACATTTCCAGGCTCTTTAGGTTTAGATTTATCTACTAAAGTAAACTCCGACTCAATATAATTTAACGAATCCACCTTTCCTAGAATATGTATTAAGTAGTAATCATTATTCACAAATTCCTTAAATTTAATTTTATTTAGATCCTAATAACATAATAATTTGACAATGCCCTTGCTCTCAGAAATCTCATTCCTATCTTTGAGATCAGAGAGAGTTATAAACTCCTCCTGACCTTTGTA
>JAJZUR010000057.1 GCA_021848375.1 Pseudomonadota bacterium
ACAAGATAACACGTTAGTACATCGAGAAATTTTTATCTGGGTTGCTATAGGGATATCCTTATTTTACTTACGATATCTTAAATTATATAAGCCAAAAGAAAACAGCTATGGAGCAACCCCGTTATGGGCTTTGCAAAATGCCAGATGGCTAGTTCCAACTGGGATTGGTTTTTGTATGTTAATGGTATCGCCATGGTTAGGAGATAATATTCGCTCTTTTTATCCGCCGCAGCACGTGGTGCTTGCCTTAAGATTTCCGGATGGACAGGGAATATGGAGTGGACCGATGCCGGTTGAAGGGACTGCTTGGGAAGGCGTATATCCGAATGCATCAGGAAGTTTACAAAAACAATATTTTTCGAATGCTAGCAGTGAGGCGGAAAGTATTTATCTTTATTCGGCCTATTATTTGTCGGATCGCACTTTCACTGATATTTTAGCCCATGGAAATTCCATTTATAATCCTAATTTGTGGAAGCAGGTAACGGTCGGCTCTGTTCCAGCGGATATTGGCAATAATCAAACGCTTCAGGTTTTTGAAGTGGAATTGCGAGCTGGCGCTGTCTCACGTTTGGTTTGGTATTGGTATTTTGTGGCAGGATATGCGACCACTGATCTGGCGGTGGCGGATTTATTAGATCGTGTTCGTGTGATTTCAAAGTTTGCGCAAGGTTCTGGGGTAGTGATGGTATCAACAGATTACAATCAATCCCCAGATGAAGCAAGAAGACGATTAGGATCTTTTCTGAAAGTAATGTATCAGCCAATGGATATCATTAAACGTCCAGAAATCACTTATACACAATATAACCAGTGAGGTAAATAATGATCTGCTGATTTGAGTTGCTTTTTATGATACAGACAAAGATCATCAAATAATTTGAATAAATTCCAAAATTTTTCAGAATGATTTAAATACTTAAGATGGCATAATTCGTGTATTATTACATGTTGCGCAAGAGGTCTTGGAAGAAATAGCAATTTATAATTTAGGCTTATATTTTTCTTTCCATTGCAACTACCCCATAACGTTGTCTGTCCACGAATACTAACTCCATTATAGATAAGCCCCGTGTGCTCACTTAAGGTTTTTAGCCAAGGAATTAACGAAATTTTTGCATATTGTATTAACCAACGAATGAGAATTCGATGACAAAGTTTTACGTTTTCAGTATTGCCTTTTAAGATGATATGCCGCTCGGGAGAAGTTTTGGCGATCAAAGTAATTTTTTGGACGTTGGCTAAAGGCTCATATACAATGCGCCAGGTTTCATCCAACGCTTTGCAGTCAATCGAACTCGGTTTTTCAAGCGTGGTGAGCAGAGGGTTAGCTAAACTCACTTTTTTCTTAAAAAGTATTTTTTCGATCCAGTCACATTTATCTTGCAAGATGTTATCGATATTAAATCGTTTGCGTTTTTGAGGTATGACGATTTCTAGATCGCCTTTGGTAGAAATTTGTAAAAAAATACGACGTGCTCGCTCACTTTGGCGTATCGTATAAGGCGGCGGCCAAGGGGCGGGGCTTAAACAATGTGATTCTTGTATATCCATTCTTTCTCTCAAACTAACATCTTCTATAATATTAAGTACAGGCAAGTGAAATATAAATCGTTTGCTGATTGAGATGCAATTAAACAGGGAGTGAGCATGCGTATAGGGGTACCCAAGGAAGTTAAAGATCACGAATTTCGAGTGGGACTTACCCCCGAAAGTGTTGGTAAGTTAACCAATCTTGGTCACTCCCTTTGCGTACAAGCAGATTGCGGGGTTGAAAGTGGTTTTAGCAATGCAAGCTATCTGGAAGCTGGTGCGACATTGGCTTTCAGCGCGGAAGAAATCTTTGCTACCTCCGATCTCATCATAAAAGTGAAAGAACCGCAGCCCTCGGAATGTCGTCTTTTACGCCCCGATCAGGTCCTGTGTGCTTTTCTACATCTCGCACCCGATCCCAACCAAGCAGAAGCTTTACTCGCATCTGGCTGTATCGCGATTGCTTATGAGACGGTAACAGATGCACAAGGAAAATTGCCCCTTTTAACTCCGATGAGCGAGGTGGCTGGCCGATTATCCGTGCAACTAGGCGCGCATTATTTAGAAAGAATAGCAGGCGGCGCAGGGGTGTTATTGGGGGGAATCACTGGTGTTCTACCCGCAAAGGTTGTTATCCTCGGCGGAGGATCTGCGGGAACCCAAGCGGTGCAAGTAGCCCTTGGCATGGGCGCAGAAGTCGTCGTGATAGATAAATCGAGTGAGCGATTAAAAATTTTGCAGCAATTATTTGAGAGTAAGATAACAACCAAATTAGCAGATCCCAAAAATCTTGCATTTGATATTAAAACTGCTGATTTAGTGATTGGTGCGGCTTTGGTGGCGGGGGCGGTTGCCCCTAAGCTGATTACCCGCGCAATGGTTCGCGAAATGCGAGCTCGTTCTGTTGTGGTTGATATCTCTATTGACCAGGGCGGTTGTTTTGAGACGAGTCATCCGACAACCCATTCCAACCCCACTTATGTTGAAGAAGGTGTGATTCACTATTGTGTCACCAATATGCCTGCCGGCGTCCCTAGAACCGCGAGTATTGCATTAAATCATGCCAGCTTGCCGTTTATTACCGCTGTGGCCAATAAAGGGTATCGAAAAGCATGTCTTGAAGATCCTCATTTATTACAGGGTCTTAATCTTTATAAAGGCTGCGTCACGCATCCTGCAGTGGCTTTGGCTCTGCACAAAGATTTTGTCAGAGCAGAAGCGGCATTAACAGAAAAATTTAGTTAACTATAAAGTATAAAAGTGATTTTTTTTGCGTCTTTTTGCCTCACATGCTAGTCTTGGCTACAAATCATTGTGTAGCAGTATTTTAAAGTCAGGAGACTACATGATAAGGGCGGTACTTAATTTATTTCAGCCTGCGCCACATTTACCGGAGATAACGGATCCGGCGATAGTGAAAAAAACTTACCAATATTGGCGGATAAGAACTTTTTATTCCATGTACATTGGGTATTTGTTTTATTATTTTACAAGAAAAAGTTATACCTTTATTACTCCATTTTTAACCGCAGATCTTGGATTAACCAAAGCAGATATTGGGATCTTAGCCACGATTTTATCGTTGGCGTATGGCGTTAGTAAATTTACCAGCGGAATTTTGTGCGATCGTTCCAATCCGCGTTATTTTATGGGGATTGGACTTATTTTGACAGGTGTGTTTAATATTTTCTTCGGTTTCTTTTCTTCTATTGCTTTGTTTGCCATTTTCTGGGGGTTAAATGGGTGGTTTCAGGGATGGGGCTGGCCTGCTTGCACAAAACAATTAACGCATTGGTTTGGCCGCACAGAACGTGGAACATGGTGGAGCGCTTGTACAACTTCACATACGGTCGGCGGTTTTATTATTGCGTATTTAGCAGCCTATTGTGCGAAATGGTATGGCTGGCGGTTTGGTATGTTTATTCCAGGTATTCTTAGTATCGGGGCAGGAATTTGGCTCTTAAATCGCTTAAGAGATGTTCCGCAATCTTTAGGGTTACCGAGTATTGAAAAATTTAAAGGGGAACTGGAGGAGGATAAGCCGGGTACTGCTGCGCATATGTTACCCATTAAACAAATATTATTTAATCAAGTCTTAAATAATAAATATGTCTGGATAGTTGCGGCATCGTATTTCTTTGTGTGTGTGGTTCGAATTGCGGTGAATGACTGGGGTCCGTTATATTTAACCGAGATGAAAGGATATAGTGCGACAAGTGCTGCTTTTTGTGTTTCTTGGTTTGAAGTAGGTGGGTTTTGTGGCATCTTAATTGCAGGCTGGGGTTCTGATAATTGGTTTGAAGGAAGACGTGTTCCGTTGATGGTTTTCTGTAATTTGGCTTTAGTGTTAGCCATTTACGCGCTTTGGTATCTCGCGCCCGAACATTTATTCATCACTACATTTTTATTGATCTTAATTGGTTTCCTTGTGTTTGGTCCCAATATGTTGGCAGGATTAGCCGCGGCAGAATTGGTTTCAAAAAATGCAGCCAGTACGTCGAATGGATTTGCCAGTTGCTTTGCGTATTTGGGTGCAGCCGTTGCCGGTTGGCCGCTTGGTAAAGTCATTGACATGTGGGGCTGGTACGAATTCACCGTTGTCCTAGTAGTATGTTCTGTGGCGGGCGCTGTTGTATTGCTGCCGATCTGGTCAGTTAAATCTGGCTCTGTTGTAGATGAAACAACAGAGACAACCGATTTGGTGCCTGGCACTGCAACGCAATAACAATAAAAGAAGTATTAGACTTAAGTTCGTTTATCAAGCGGTATAAAAGCTCTTTCCGTAAGCCCGACATATAATTGTCGCGGTCTGCCAATTTTGAGATCCGAAGCGCTCAACATTTCATTCCAATGGGCTATCCAGCCGACAGTTCTGGCAATGGCAAAAATAACGGTAAACATGTTAGTCGGTATCCCAATGGCTTTTAAAATAATCCCCGAATAAAAATCGACGTTTGGATATAACTTTTTCTCAATAAAATAGGGATCTTGCAGGGCGATTTCTTCTAATTTTAAGGCTAATTTAAATAATGGATTTTCGTGAATTTGTAAGGCTTCCATTACTTCATAACAGGTTTGCCGCATCACTTTGGCGCGCGGATCAAAATTTTTATAAACGCGATGGCCAAAGCCCATTAAACGGAAGGGATCATTTTTATCTTTGGCTTTTGCGATGTATTGTTCGATTCGGCTCGCGTCTCCGATTTCTTGGAGCATATTGATCACTGCTTCGTTAGCGCCGCCATGAGCAGGTCCCCACAGCGCTGCGATGCCAGCTGAAATACAAGCAAATGGATTAGCGCCTGATGAGCCTGCTAATCTGACAGTAGAAGTGGAGGCATTTTGTTCATGATCAGCATGTAAAATAAAAACGCGATCCATGGCGCGCACTAATACTGGATTTATTTTATCCGTTTCGGTTGGTACCGAAAACATCATATGTAAGAAATTTTCAACATAGCTTAGGCTATTTTGTGGGTACACAAACGGTTGGCCTAATGAATATTTATAAGCCATCGCGGCAATGGTTGGCATTTTGGCGATCAAGCGAAGGGCTGCAAGATCACGGTGCGCAGGATTTTTGATTTCCAAAGAATCATGGTAAAAAGCGGATAAAGCGCCAACCACACCGCACATAATGGCCATCGGATGCGATTTACGCGGAAAACCATTAAAGAAGTTACTGAGCTGTTCATGCACTAAGGTATGGTGTTGAATTTGATCGACAAAATTGATTTTTTGCTTTTGATTGGGCAGTTCACCATTCAATAATAGATAACAGACTTCAAGATAGTCAGATTGTTCGGCGAGCGCTGCAATGGGATAACCGCGATGAAGAAGAATGCCTTGATCACCATCAATGAAGGTAATTGCTGATTGGCAAGCGGCAGTCGATTGAAAGCCGGGATCATAGGTAAAAAATCCATCATTGTTTAAGTGGGAGACATCTATGACAGAGGGACCTAAGGTGCCTGCGAGGATCGGAAAAGTAATAGGATCGCAGCCTGGTAGAGAGAGGGTGGCGGTTTCTTTTTTGTCATTGGACATACTATATTCCTATTGCAATATTTACTTTCAGATTTATCCTATTATAGATATAAAGCATTCACAGTGAGAGAAGTAATTTTTTAAGTTAATTAATTTGCTTAAAGTTGCGGGGGAATTAAAGATGCAGAAAATGTTTTGGCAAAATTTGATAGTGGTTATGAGTATGGGGTTAGCCAGTCTTCCGGCGCTCTGCGATGATACGGCGGGCGAAAATAGTTCCAGCAATCCTGGAACAGACACTATCAATGCGGGACAAGCCGACAATGGCCAAGCAGCGCACACAAGCCCCCCACAAACGACGACCACCGTGACGCCCAGAGATAAAACCTACGATGAAGCACTGCTGAACATTTCAAAACAAATTGATCAAAAAATTGCTGAAGTTCAAGCAAAACAGCAAGAACTGAATTCTGAGATCTATCCTGCCTCTAAGCCGCCCTTACAAGCGGAATTAAATGATCTGCAAAACCAATTAAAAGATCTAGAAATGCAGCGGGATCAGATCCAAACGCAAAAAACCAGTGAACAATTACAGCAGCAGCTCAATAAAGCAAATCAACCCCCGGCGGCGCCCTAATGAAAAAAAGACCCGTTAACCTAAATTTTTTTACCATTCGCTTTCCCGTGACTGCGTGGGTGTCAATTGCGCATCGTTTATCGGGTGTAGCCGTGTTTTTATTGATCCCGGTATTGCTGACAATGTTGCAACGATCGCTTACTTCTGAAGAAAGTTTTTGGACGTTAAAAAGTTCTTTGCATGCGCCAATGGTAATGGGAGGTATTTGGATATTGCTTGCGGCTTTGGTATACCATTTTATCGCTGGCGTAAGACATCTTTGTATGGATGTGCATATTGGCGATAGTAAAAGAGGGGGACGCGTGGGCGCTTGGATCGTTATTGTGATTTCACTGCTTTTGTTTGCAGGGATAGGATATTACTTATGGTAGAACCAGCCACCAGTTTAGGGCGCAGTGGTTTGCAAGATTGGTTAATACAACGTATTAGCGCGGTGATCTTAGCGGTTTATACTATTTTTTTGGCAGCTTATCTCATTTTACATTCCGAATTATCTTTTGAGGTATGGCGAGGTTTGTTTGCAACCAATCTAATGCGATATGGCAGTGGGCTGGCGCTTTTGTGTTTAGTAGCGCATGCGTGGATCGGCATTTGGACCGTGATTAAGGATTATATCAAGCCAACCATTGTGCGTTTATTGGTTCTGATAATCGTAGCAGCGGCTTTAATAGTGTATTTTGTCTGGGGACTACGCATTTTTTGGGGGATCTAAATGTCAATTGCGGAACAAACCTTTGATGCGTTAATTATCGGTGCAGGCGGCGCAGGTATGCGCGCCTCACTGAAGCTTGCCAGCGAAGGTCTAAAAGTGGCGGTTATTTCGAAAGTTTTTCCAACACGGTCGCACACCGTTTCTGCCCAAGGCGGAATTAATGCAGCGCTTGGCAACATGAGTGAAGATAATTGGCATTGGCATATGTTCGATACGGTAAAAGGTTCCGATTATTTAGGTGATCAAGATTGTATTGAATATATGTGCCGGGTAGGGCCTGAGGTTGTGTATGAGTTGGAACACATGGGCATGCCATTTTCGCGGCTTGATAACGGAAAAATTTATCAGCGTCCATTTGGCGGACAGTCTAAAAATTTTGGGACAGGGGGGCAAGCTGCCCGTACCAATGCAGTATCCGATAGAACAGGACATGCCTTATTACATACGTTGTATCAACAAAATCTGAAAGAAAAAACCATTTTTTTTAATGAGTGGGTTGCCCTAGATTTGGTCAAGGATCTGAATGGGCGAGTTGCTGGAGTAGCTGCTTTATCCATTGAAACGGGTGAAGTCCTGCTGCTGCGTGGACGTGCAGTGATCCTAGCGACTGGGGGCGCCGGGCGCGTTTATCAATCAACGACCAATGCTTTAATTAATACGGGTGATGGATTAGGCATGGTAGTTCGAGCCGGATTTCCGCTCCAAGATATGGAAATGTGGCAATTTCATCCGACGGGACTTGCCCATGTCGGCGTGTTGATTTCAGAAGCGTGTCGAGGCGAGGGTGGTTATCTCATTAATAGTAACGGTCAGCGTTTTATGGAACGCTATGCGCCACACGCTAAGGATTTGGCATCGCGTGACGTAGTATCTCGCGCCATTGCGCTTGAAATTCTGGAAGGCAGAGGGTGCGGTAAAGATAAGGATTATGTTTTATTAAAATTGGATCATTTAGGTAAGGAAGTCATTATGGAGCGTCTTCCTGGCATACGTGAATTGGCCATGACCTTTGCAAATGTAGATCCGATCTTAGATCCCATACCGGTCGTGCCGACCTGTCATTATATGATGGGCGGCATTCCAACCAATAAATTTGGTCAAGCGTTAACGCTTGATCATGCGGGACATTCTACGCCGATCTCGGGTTTATACGCCGTAGGAGAATGTGCATGCGTCTCTGTACATGGCGCCAATCGTTTAGGAGGAAATTCCTTATTAGATTTGGTGGTTTTTGGTCGCGCAGCGGGTCTGCATATTTTGGAACACTTGGCTGATACTGAATTAACGGGGCAAATGATAAAAGATATTGATGTCGATTTTGCGCTTAAAAGATACCATCGTTGGAATACGCATAAAAATCGGGAGCCTGTAGCTAATATTCGAAAAGAAATGCAAAAAGTAATGCAAAACGATTTTGGTGTGTTTCGTAAAGAAGAATATATGTTGCAAGGCGTTGAAAAATTAAAAACGTTGCGAGATCGCTTACGAAATGCGAGTTTGGGTGATACTAGTAAGGTATTTAACACTGCACGAATTGAAGCTTTGGAATTGGATAATTTGATGGTGGTTGCCATGGCAACTGCCGTGTCAGCGCTAACGCGTAAGGAAAGTCGCGGTGCGCATGCGAGAGAAGATTATCCTAAAAGAAATGATGCGGATTGGTTAAAGCATACATTGTATTTTGCTGACGATAGTATTGGTTATCGGGCGGTGAATCAAAAACCAGAATCCGTTGATCCTTTTCCACCCAAAGAGAGGGTATATTAATGAAATTTTCTATCTATCGGTATAATCCAGAAGTGGACAAAAAACCCTATATGCAAGATTACGAGATAGATCTTAAAAAAACATCTGCATCGATGGTATTAGATGCGTTAAAAATCATTAAAGAACAAGATGATACCTTATCTTTTCGGCGTTCTTGCGGGGAAGGGGTTTGCGGTTCAGATGGTATGAATATCAATGGACATAATGGCCTTGCCTGTGTTACGCCATTAGCTTCGCTGAAAGAGCCCGTTGTATTAAGACCGATGACGGGTATGCCGGTGATTCGAGATTTAATTGTGGATCTCACCAATTTCTTTAAGCAATATGAGAAAACTAAACCTTATTTACAAAATAGCCAGCCTGCGCCAGGCGCCGAGCGCTTACAATCGCCAGAAGAGCGAGAAAAATTAGATGGGTTGTATGAATGCATCATGTGCGGGTGCTGTTCAAGCAGTTGTCCTTCTTATTGGTGGAATCCTGAAAAATTTTTAGGTCCTGCCGCCTCATTACAGGCTGCGCGATTTATTTTAGATTCGCGGGATGATGCAACGCAAGAGCGATTGGCCCAGTTAGAAGATGCGTATAGTATTTTTCGATGCCGGACTATTATGAATTGTGCTGATGTGTGTCCGAAAGGTTTAAACCCGAGTAAAGCGATAGCGGATATCAGAGATAAAATTATTAAAGATGGTGTTTAATTTAAAAAACTGGCTCTGGCTCGAATTCTTCAGAATATAATATCTTAACAGTAAGATTTTTACCTAAAATTATAAATTGACATACTATATTTTTTTATGGTAGTTATTACGTATTAATAGAGATCG
>JAJZUR010000058.1 GCA_021848375.1 Pseudomonadota bacterium
AAAGCGCTGAGGATTCTTTAGCGGAGCGCGAGAAGTTATTAACCACCTATCAAGAAATAGAAACCGAAGCTGCACAACGCAAAACTACCCTGAACAATCTAGAAATTTTACGAGATCTCGTCAATGAGCCAAAAGAAGAAATGTTAGGTTTACGTTTTACCAAAATTAAAGAACATTTGGGTTCCCCCGAATCCTATGAAACGGTTCGTCAAGAACGCTGGCATGAAGGGATTAATTGCCCAAATTGCCGCTCGCAGCAAATTAAACGAGTGGCGCATCGTTCAACAGAATCCCCCAACAAACATCGTTATCGGTGTTTAAATTGCGATTTAGAATTTGCAGATGATTCGGGAACTGCTGTCGGTACCGGCGTTCCTCCGCTCAATGTATGGATGCAATGCTGGTATTTGATGGGATGTACCGATTCCCTTAATTACATCGCGGCACGCTTAAATTTAGAAGTAGGTGTCGTTGAAAATATGGTAAAAGAATTAAAGCGAATTTTCAATGCGCAAAAGCCATTAACGAATCTATTAAAATTTGAAGAATGGGAAAAAAAATCAGAAGATCTGCGTAAGAAATTATCGGATGATTTAATTAAGCAATATGAACTGTTAGATGCCAATATAGCAACTAGCCCCAAAGATACCTCTGAATTTAGACGACAACAAAATTTACGACGCACGTTAAATGCCAACACTGCTCCCCCTCCTTCCACTGGCACGCCTAAAAGTCGACGTTAATCATGTTGCAAAATATACTAGCACTTGCTCAAAGATGGTGGACACCTGTTCACCGTCCGCCCGGCCCTACGTGGAGCCTTATCCGCGAAGAGGGCATGAAGTCCAAAGAATTTTGGAGTTTGGAATTTCCTTTAAAACTGGCTGAAAAGTATGGCGATCTGATCTACATTTCCCTCTTCAAACAACACATGGTAGTGGGCCCTGAAATATTTGAATATATTTTAAAAACCAATCATAAAAACTACCACAGAAATCCTTTTTTTTATCTTAAGCGAATGCAACCGCTCTTTGGTAAAAGTCTTTTAGTCACCGAAGGAAGTTATTGGAAACATCGCCGAAAAATAGCACTTCCGGCCTATCAACAAGGCGCAATTAAAAACTATGCGGCTCTCATGACAAATGAAGCAAATGCTTTATTGACCAAGTGGCAAACCCAATTACCCAAAAAGATAAATATCCTAACTGAAATGACCTTGCTCACCTTAAAAATTGCACTCAAAATGTTTTGTGATCGATCCTTTGAAAATGCGGTGTTAATCTCTCTCGGGAAAGCTATCCAATTTTGCAATTACTATGCATCGAATACCGTATTCCTGCATCCTTTAAAGCCCACGCTTGGAAATTTTCGATTTTTATGGTACATGAAGAGAATTGATGGTTTTGTCTTACAAATCATCCATGATCGCCGCGCGCATCCGACGGAAACATTTGATCTGCTAAATCTACTCATCGCTGCAAAAAATGAAGAAACGAACGAACCCTTAACGGATGCAGACATTCTCGCCGAATTTAAAACCCATATTGTCACAGGACATGAAACCACTACCTGCGCATTAAGCTGGCTTTGGTATTTGCTCACAAAAAATCCAAAAGTTCGTGCCACATTAGAAGCTGAGCTTGATGCTGTTTTGCAAGGACGGATCCCCACATTTGAGGATATCCCCAACTTGTCCTATACCAAAGCAGTGGTTGCTGAAACCTTTCGCTTATATCCGCCGATTTGGTCCGTCGCTCGTACCAACCTCGAAACCGACTGGATCAATGGCTACGAGATCCCTGCCGGCTCGCAGGTCATCTTGCATCTTTATGCCTTACACCGAAATCCTCGGATTTGGGAAAACCCCAATGAATTTTGTCCGGAACGTTTTTTGGAACCAGAAAGCACGCGGCATCCGTATGCGTTTTTGCCTTTTAATGCCGGTTCGCATACTTGCATAGCGAGCCATTTAGCGACAGCAGAAGCCATTCTCGTCACCGCAACATTGGCACAACAAATTCGCTTTGAACTGCCTTGGCGAACGAAAGCTATCCCTGAACCGTGTATTTCTTTAAAACCCAAAGGTGGTATAAAGATGATCCCCAAACGGCGACAAAAAGCGCAACCACTACCAACATAAAAATGCCGCCTAACGTCACTAATATTTGCAGCGGCAACCACCCTAACATAAACCAACTCGGTACATAACATGCCAGCCATAAAGTCACCACCATCATCCAGCGATTTAAAGGACGTACCGATGTTTTTCCAATCGGTGGGATCATTCCCCGCGCGACATCCCCCATATTGTACTGTTTACCCCATGCACACCCTATAAAACTCCCCAACAGTAATAAAATCACCCCTTGGCATACAGGATTTTTAAGCCAATCTGCGATCATTTGGATTTGTTCAGCTATCATGTTTGGTAATAACCAACCAAAAAGTACGCTCGGCAAAATAAGTGTGTGCAAAAAGACTCTGGCAAGGGTGAAACCAAATGCGGTTCGCACCACAAGAGAAGTCATCCACGGGATCCAAATTCCCCACCATCCCCAAATTAAAAAAGTAAGCCTGGTCTTCAAACTCGTTTCTGAAAAGGCGCCGGCCAACTGGCTTTTTAGAACCATGTCCGCGTTTGTCATTTCTTGCCCTAGGGTAAACCAACCGCTAAACGCATGCAGCCAAGTGATAAAGAAAGCAAATGCTGCAATATAAATCAAAAAAACTGTACCAACTGAAATATGATATTGTTGCATCCAGTTGATCAATTGTTGATTGGATTTTCTAAAAACGAGTATTAATAACATACAAATAAAAACCGTACGAAATGGGGTTAAAAACAATGAATCCCAACCCACTGCTGTGTTAACCCATTCACAAAGCCAAACCAAGGCAAGACTGACAATAAAAAAATAAGATCCCATGGTCACGACATCAACCGCAATGGCCAATAAATTATTCAAAAAATATCCCATTTTTTGGTTTGATTTAAGTTGTATTACCCGAGATAACATCGGCCGTTTACCGAACACCACGATAAAATAGGCTAATCCTATGCCCACGATACTATAGGTAAGCCACGGCAATAGGCCAAGGTAAATAGGGTGTTGTTGTAACAGTAAAAGAAACGTTCCGGTTTCTAACGGGTGTAAACGAGGATTGATTTGGGTTTGTGCTTCTAAAAAATAAAAAAGGGCAACAGAAATAATGAATATAGTGACTTGTCCTAACGCCAAGTAAAACATTTGTTGATTTTTCGTCGTGCTCTTGATCGAAGCAGGCAATGCGGTCATCGTTAGATTAAAGGGTTCACGGTAAAAAAACACAGCCGCCATACAACAAATGACGCCGATGCCAAGTACAATGATGCTCATCCCAAAAATTGGTTGAACCAACGCTCCGGGAGAAATACAAGCAAAGCCTACCCCAACTGCAAAAAAGAGGTAGGCAATATAACCGCTAAATCCTAAACGACGTTTAATAGGATTAACCTCATCATTTACTGTGATCCGTTATTGGACGTCGTCGCAGGCGGAGGAGCGCCCGCCGCGCTACTTGCTGAACTTACCGCACTATTCACGGCTGATGGTGAAGGTTGCGACGAGGCGTTGGCAGCGGCCATTTGACCCCTTACATTTTGGATTACGAGGGTTGCTAATAAGGCCTCCACACGCTCCATTTGACGATATTGTTCATATTGCATCCAAACTTGATAGGCTTGCATCAAAGCTTGATCTTGCGCCACTTGCAAAGGCTGCATTTGCGCTAATGTATTAGCCCACGCGCTGCTCATCACCCTTTGTACCGCTTGTTGTTCCATCATTTGCATCTGTGAAAGGCCGTTTTGAGGAGTGCGCTTGGCAATCATTTCCGCAAAAGATTGACGCGCAACCGATAACATGGCTTCAGTCGATAATGCCTGCACAAAATTCGTTTGCATACTGGTACTACCACCCGTAATCGTTGCAGCGCTGACCGGTACGCTGGATTGAAAGCTCGTGACATTGGGTCCTGATGCTGGATCAAATAAAGTGGACAGGAAAGTTTGCGCAGCCTGTACTCTAGAAATATCGTAAAGTGATCCAGATAAGATACTGGAAATTTTAATATCACCAAATGTTAACAACGGATCGCTTGCGCAATTACCCGATTCTGGTCCTGCTGCACAGTAAGCCCCGAAATGATTAGCAATGGCTGCTTGAACTGGAGAAAGTTGAGACGTCAAAGGTATCAGTGCACCCAAGGGCATATTATATAACTCAAAACTGATAGCATTATTATGCAAACTTTCGACGTTTTCAGCTACTGATTCCAGCATTTGTATAGCGTCGGGATCCAAAGGAAGCGCTCCTCTTGAGGCAGCCGAAATATTATTGGCAACGGTCGTCACATCCGTTGATATTTCATCTGCATAAACGATCCAACCATATAAAACGCTCATCAAACTGATACCAGCCAATAGAACCCCAAAAGTTCGCTTTGTGTGATTTCCCTCGTGCATCCTTAATACCCTCTGATAATATCACC
This sequence comes from Pseudomonadota bacterium, assembly GCA_021848375.1. Lineage (GTDB taxonomy): Bacteria > Pseudomonadota > Gammaproteobacteria > UBA6186 > Azoamicaceae > CADEGZ01. The sequence continues at coordinate 4,531 of JAJZUR010000058.1, forward strand.
TTCCGCAGGTGCTTGATTGTTGGATTGACTTCCTTGCCCTTGATTAATCGATGAATTGGTATTGGTATTTTTATTGGTATTATTGGTTCTGGTGATTGAGTTATTGGCCGCATTACTATTGGATTTATTGTTCGCTCCCGTACCAGAAGCTGCAGTTGTAGCGGACGCCCCTCCTGGCGCGGGTTCGTTTTGATTTTGCGCAGCAGCAGCCGCTGCAGCTTCTTGCCGCACCTCTTCTGGTGTCTGCCCAATAAAAGGCGCGGCTCCAATTTGTGGCGGATCTTTTTTAGCTTGATCTGTCTTTGTTCCGGTATTGGGGTTATAATCCGCCGCTTGCACAAATACCGCTATTCCTGTGATCAGTAACGCCACAAAAAATAATTCTATTTTATTCATCTTGCTGCTCCAATGCTTTTAAAATCAAAGAGACGCGTTGCGGCGCAAAGACGCGTGACAATAATTGCAATCGCTCAAACACCAAGTTTCGTCTTAAAAAAAGCTCTGCGTAGGGATCAGGTGTTTTTCCTTCCCCCTCTTCGCACGCGCCTTCCGCATACATTAATAACTGAGAAGCAGAACCAGGCTTCGCAATATCGAGTGATTGCAATAAACGCATGGCTCGACTCGATCGCGTATTGGCCAAGAGTCGGATAAATTTCGCTTCCTCAGTTAATTCAAAATTGCCACCCGCGCGATCCATTACTTCGCCTAAGCGAATCAAAGCCGCTTCCACTTCTGGGATATCATCTAATGCCCAATATTCAACGCGTTCCAATGCCACGATCACCCGATACAAGGTTCGGCGATCATAACTATCCCAAAACGCATTAACCGCATCTAAATGAAGATCTGGCATACTATTGGTGGCATCCTAGATTAAACCTATCCTATAATGATACCGCTAGGTGGATGAATTTGCTAGGTGAAATGTATACCGCTTTTTTTTCAAACATGAGGAAATGACCTAATGGGTTTCTGGAGTAAGACGACAAAGCTTATGGGTCATATTGTTGATCTCCGTGTTGACCGATGGCTTGATCTGGAAACCATTAAACATTCATCTGCTTATTTTGGCAGCCGTATTCGACATCTCTTTCGCATAGAAGTATCCACGCATCCTGAAAGCTTTGAAGAAGCTACTCAACGCTTAGATTTAAATGCCCAAGAATTAGCTAAACAAGCCAAACGTTACTTATTGGCCAGTTATATTTTTGTGGGGGTTGCATTCTGTTTCTTCATTTATGCAGGCATACTAGCTTACCTTGGAAGCTGGATGGGTACTTGTATGGCATTCTGTTTAATGTTGTATGCTGTCTCTGTTGCTTTTCGTTTTCATTTTTGGCATTTTCAAATTACTCAACAAAAATTAGGCTGCACGTTACAAGACTATCGCGCGCAATGGTTTAAAACACAGCTTAAAAAAGGAACCCCTCTTGCATGATGAAAAAAGGGTTATGGTTTTTAGTATTTTGCATCCTATGTGAAGAGGTGTTTGCCGGGGTCTTTTCCGTTATTCCAACCGATCGTTCGCAACAATACCTCGGGATCATTTTTGGCAATAGTGTTGGTGCGTTGAACCTTGGCAGTGGCGTAAACAATCCAACCTTATCGTCAATGTTTGAACGATTTAATTTTATCATTGTTTCGGTTGCGGCAGTGGTACTTTCCTATATTGGGGTAGCTTCTACTATCAATACTGCTCGAGAAGGTGAAAGCCTTGGCAAGAAAATGAGCGCTTGGACCCTCATGCGAGCGTTTTTAGGTATGCTTTTAATGGTGCCCGGTCCAACGTCCGGGTACTCGGTCGTGCAAGTGACGGTTTTATGGATAGTATTAAACGGCATTGGGGCTGCCAATTCCGTTTGGAATGTCGTCTTAAATCAACTTGCCCAAGGTGCTAATGCGGTGAGCGGCATCAACATCGGCATCTCCGCAACTTCATCAGGACTAAAGAACCTCACCCAGCAAGTTCTCTATTCCACCGCCTGTATGTACTCCATTAATAACATGCCGGAGTTGTCAAACATAGCAGGCAGTCCGATGCAGCAATTTGGACCTGTTCAAATTTATACTGTCACCCAAGCGCCAACGCCACCACCAGGCACAATTCAACCTTCTTCGATTTCACAAACCGCATTGGTTGCAGTAGGACTCCAAGGCGCAACACCGCCTTATGATACCTTGTGCGGTTATTTTACTGTCACGACCACGTTAAATCAGGGCGATCCTATTAATTCCTTTAATTATGCAACCCTCGCTCAGCGGCTAAACATAAAAGTCGCTGCCTTACAAGCCATGTTCAGCACTGTGGATGCTGCCGGACAGGCATTAGCAAGTCCTACGCCTCCTGGACCACAATATGCTGCACCTGCTCCAGGTTATGTATTAGCGGCTGGGCAAGGATATGTGGGACAAATTGCACAGCTTGCAACCGGAGTACAAGCGCCCCCTGCCACAGGTGCACAATCCTGGGAACAAGCGCCTACTGCCACAAATCCACTCAATAGTAATTTACAGGCAATACAATCTTACGGCTGGATCCACGCTGGCAGTTATTATTACACGATGGTTCAAGCCAGTAGTGCACAAACAGATGCTGAGGTCAGCGCTAACGCACCATTACCAACGGCAAATTATGTTCCTCAACAAACGACATTAAATGCAACCAACAACATGCCGCAAGGTGGTAATGGTTGGCCAGCCTCTGGCAGCCAGTATAATACAGCCATTACTGCTTTACTTTCCGGGAGTCCTCCCTACGTTGAGACTGTCAAGTTAAGTACGGCTTTGCAACACGCCTTTGATTACTGGACAACCGATAGCAACACAGGAGCCCCTTCCGGACAAGGCATTACCGGTAGTACACCGAGTACTGGAAATTCCTTCTTAGATACCATTGTGCAAGGGATTTCTTCAAGTATCAGTACACCCATTTTAACTTACATGGAATCGATTACCTCCGGTACCACCTCTGCAACCGGTGGTACAGCTACGGGAGATCCCCTTCTGTCAATGGGTCAATTCGGCTTTATCTTAATGTTAAGCGCAGAAATCGCAACCTTTTCTGCAATTGTTGCCTCCGCTGTTCTGTCGTTAGCGTTATCTAGTGGCTCTTGCGTAAGTCCATTTGCCTGGGCTATCAATTTGTTGTTAATGCAAATCATTCCACTCGTGTATGGTACGGCTATTATGATGTGGACTGCAGGGGCCACGTTAGGTATCTATATCCCGATGATTCCCTATCTCATATTCACTACCACCGCCTTTGGATGGTTTATTGCCGTTATCGAAGCGGTGGTAGGAGCGCCTTTATTGGCTTTAGGATTAGTGCATCCCAGTGGCGAAGAATTAGGAAAAGTAGGGGCAGGTCTTGCGATTCTCGCAAATGTCTTTCTACGCCCAACCTTAATGATTTTTGGGTTTGTGTTAGGTGCAACGCTACTGCGGGCTGGCATTGAGCTTATTAACTTTGGTTTTATTGCTGCCATTACCTCATCAACTTTACCGACAATATTCAGCATTTTAGCGGTCTTGATGATGTATATGTTCCTCATCATGGCCATTGCTAATAAATCCTTTTCACTCATCTTTATGCTCCCTAATCAAATCACTCGTTGGATGGGGGGCGGTCATACAGAACAGTATTCACCCAGTGAAGAATTGCAACAAAGCAAACAAGGCTTTGATAAAGGCGCTGGAATGGCTCAGAGCGCACAAGAAGAAATTCATAAAGGCGCTCGAGAAAAACAACAGAAATTGGAAACGAAAGGAGCTGAGGCTAAGGATAAATCCCCGAAGAAATAATGTACCACAGCTTTTATTTAGGGCACCTTTTTGCCCATTCAATTACTTAGGCGCAGGCGGCGGCGCCGCAGGCATCGGCATCGGTAAAAACTGGGTGGAATCAGATTTATCTTCTTTGGGATAAAAAATAGGATCCATTCCGATTTCCACCAAAGACAAATCCAAGAATTGATAGAATAATCTCAACACATTTCGAATGACTTCCGCTTCGGTACTTTTATAAATACCCTGATGAGCAGATTCACCAAATTCAGTCATTGATTTGCTCAAATTTCGGCTGTTAACAGCGTCAAAGTTTTTTTGCCGATCATGTACTCGATAGCCCTTTATACTCTGAGTCAAAAATGCAATAAGGGTTTTGTCCAGGATTAATTTTTTGCGTTCGGCGATCTGATTCACATGACTCATGCTGCTCAATTTCTCAGCTCGTTCTACAAAGTCTTTGTTTGTGTTCTGCATCAATTTGGCCATACTTTGCAAAAAGACTTCTAAATCTTTTGCACCTGCAACAGCGGCGATACTTTCTAAGAGCGCTTTAATTTGCTTCGAAAGTTGTTTTTCGTCCATTTGAGGGGCGTTATTGACCAATTCACTCAACGCTTCTTTTCTACCAATTTTAGACAATAACCTATTGGCAATCTGAAAAGCTGGTGTAAATTCTCCCGCCATAAGATCGGA
>JAJZUR010000059.1 GCA_021848375.1 Pseudomonadota bacterium
ATATCGGTGCTTTGCAAACCTTTGTGGAAGAACGACGTCAAGCGGGGATTAAAATGCGAACGATTAATCATGGATTAAAAGTGGTTCGAAGGATCCTCACTTTGGCATCCAGTGAATGGATGGATGAGTATGGACTCACCTGGTTACCTCACGCGCCAAAGATCAAGCTGTTACCGGAACATGATCTGCGTAAACCCTATCCGCTAAGCTGGGAGGAACAAAATAAACTCTTTAAAGCGTTACCGAAACACTTGGAAAAAATGGCTTTATTTGCCGTTAATACAGGATGTCGGGATCAAGAGATCTGTCAGTTACGTTGGGACTGGGAAATTATGGTTCCAGAGTTACCCGATCTCATGGTGTTTATTGTTCCCAGTACACTAGTTAAAAATGGTGATGATCGCTTAGTTATTTGTAATACAGTAGCGCGATCTGTTGTAGAGAGCGAACGCGGAAAACATCCAACACACGTTTTTAGTTTTAGAAAAAAGCCAATGGGAAAAATGCTGTCTTCTGGTTGGCGTATGGCTAGACAAAAAGCGGGTTTGGATAAAGTTCGTGTACACGATCTGAAGCATACTTTCGGTCGACGCTTACGTGCGGCTGGCGTGAGTTTTGAAGATCGACAAGATCTTCTAGGTCATCGTTCCGGACGGATCACAACACATTATTCAACAGCTGAATTGCAAGATCTCTATGAAGCAGCAAATAAGGTTTGTCAGGAACGTCGTAGTGGTGTGGTCCTCAGACTATTACGTCACTCAAACCCGGATACTGTGAATGCAGATTTAAGCAATAGACAGCATGTTTTGTTATGACCTACTGTATACCAATTGTGGTCAGGTCCCGCAAAAGTCCCGCAAGGCCTTTTTTCGGGAAAAAAATTTGAAGGTAAGTGATTGATTCTATTGGTGGGCCGTGATGGACTTGAACCATCGACCAACGGATTAAAAGTCCGCTGCTCTACCAACTGAGCTAACGGCCCCCAGTAAAGGTTGCCATTATAGCGTTAAGGAACTTAATTAAGCAATTTTTAGGTTATTTTAATTTTTTAGAATACTAACTATTTTTTCATCACTTCTAAAGCCACTTTGCCAATATCGACAGGGGAGCGCACAGTCCTTACCCCCGCATCTTCTAAGGCTTTATATTTTTCGACTGCAGTCCCTTTTCCCCCAGCAATAATAGCGCCAGCATGACCCATGCGCTTCCCTGCGGGGGCTGTAACCCCGGCAATGTAAGATATCACAGGTTTTTTAACATGCTTTTTAATATAGGCAGCTGCCTCTTCTTCCCCCGTACCACCGATTTCCCCAACCATCACGATCATTTCGGTTTGAGGATCTTCTTCAAAGAGCGCCAATACATCTACAAAGCTGGTTCCAGGAATGGGATCCCCGCCTATACCCACGCAAGTACTTTGTCCTAACCCTACCTCTGTGGTTTGCTTGACGGCTTCGTAGGTTAAAGTTCCGGAGCGAGAAACGATGCCGACCTTTCCAGGCAAATGAATATTACCGGGCATGATCCCAATTTTACAAGCGCCCGGCGTAATCACACCCGGACAGTTGGGTCCGATCACTTGAACTGCCTTGTCCTTAATATAATATTTTACGTCCAACATATCTAATACCGGCACACCTTCTGTAATACACACAACTAAACGAATTCCGGCATCAATTGCTTCAATAATAGAATCCTTACAAAAAGGTGCAGGAACATAAATAACGCTTGCGTCCGCTTTAGTTGCTTTCACTGCCTCACGTACGGTATTGAAGATTGGTAAACTTAAATGCATTTGCCCACCTTTACCCGGTGTTACCCCACCCACCATTTGCGTACCATATTCAATAGCTTGCTCAGAATGAAAGGTTCCTTGATTCCCCGTAAAACCTTGGCAAATGACTTTGGTACTTTTATCAACAAGTATACTCATTTTGATCCTCTTGCCGTTTTAACCACTTGTTCGGCCGCTTCATTTAAACTTCGTGCAGCAATGATATTCAAACCACTTTTATCCAGCATTTCACTTGCCTCACTCGCATGATTGCCTTCCAAACGAACAACGATTGGTACTTTGATCCCAACTTCAGCAACTGCTTTTATAATCCCTTCAGCAATTAAATCACACCGCACGATGCCGCCAAAAATATTCACCAAAACCGCTTTGACATGACTATCTGATAAAATAATTTTAAACGCTTCACGAACCCGATCAGCAGTCGCACCACCGCCCACATCTAAAAAGTTAGCGGGATCTCCGCCATGCAATTTAATGAGATCCATGGTCGCCATAGCTAGCCCTGCGCCATTCACCATACAACCAATATCGCCTTCTAACGGTATGTAATTTAATTCCCATTTCCGAGCCAGTAATTCACGCTCATCTTCCTGAGATGTGTCTCGCATTTCTCTTAAACTCGGTTGTCGATATAAGGCATTATCATCAATATTAATCTTAGCGTCTAAACAAATTAAATTCCCTTGCTTGGTCAGTACCAAAGGATTTATTTCAATCAGACTCAAATCACATTCTATAAACATTTTATATAAACCCATCGCAATTTTTATAAATTGTTTTGTTTGCATATCATTAAACTGTAGGGCTATTGCTAAGTCCCGGCCTTGATAAGGCATTACGCCTAATAAAGGATCAACCACACATTTTAAGATCTTTTCAGGTGTTGCATTGGCTACCTTTTCAATTTCAACGCCGCCTTCGCTGGAAGCCATGACCACAACCTTTTGTGCACTGCGATCAATGACGACGCCAACATACAATTCCCTATCAATTTCACATGTTTCTTCAACCAATAATTGATTGATAGGCTGCCCATTCGCTTTGGTCTGATAGGTAACAAGACGCGTATGTAACAATTTGCGGGCAATTTCTTCTAACTCTGCTTTCGTTTTCACAACTTTCACGCCACCTGCTTTCCCGCGGCCACCAGCATGTACTTGAGCTTTTACGACCCAATTGTTACCCTGAAGGGTATTAACGGCTGATAATGCCTGTTCAACCGTATTGGCAACTACCCCCTTCGGGACAGGGAGATCAAATTGAGCTAATACCTGTTTCGCTTGATATTCATGCAGGTTCATTTTGCTTCCTTATCGCTAACCTAGACATTCAGTAATAACCGAGCTGGATCTTCTAACAATTCCTTTACCGTAACCAAAAACTGTACGGATTCAGCGCCATCAATAATGCGATGATCATAAGACATCGCTACATACATCATCGGACGAATAACGACTGCGCCATTTTCAACAATTGGTCTTTCCTCTATTTTGTGCATACCTAAAATCGCGCTCTGCGGTGGGTTTAAAATGGGCGTTGACATCAACGATCCAAATACACCTCCATTTGAAATGGTAAATGTACCACCCGTAATTTCTTCAATGCTTAATTGACCGTTTTTTGCCTTTTCAGCAAATTGGGCAATCTGCTTTTCAATTTGTGCCATATTCAACATTTCTGCGTTGCGAATAATTGGAACGACTAAACCTCGAGGGGATGAAACCGCAATTCCAACATCAAAATAATTATGATAAATAATATCGTTACCATCAACTGAAGCATTAATAATCGGGAAACGTTTCAACGCCTCTACAACTGCAATGGTAAAGAAAGACATAAATCCTAGCCGCACACCGTAATCTTTTTCAAACGTCTCCTTATATTTTTGTCGAAGTCCCATCACCGGTTGCATGTTAATTTCATTAAAGGTCGTTAAAATTGCCGCAGTTTGTTGTGCTTGTAGTAAACGTTCAGCTATCCGGGCACGGAGTCTTGACATCGGCACCCGTTTTTCTTCTCTGGTTCCAGTTCCTATGGATATTTCGACGGACTGTGTTAAGAGGGGACTTGGTTCTTTAGAGCTTTGTGGATGTGCTTCCTTTGCAACATCTTCTTTGGTGATCCGCCCGCCCTTACCTGTACCTTTTATTTTTTCAATATTAATATTTTCTTCCGCTACTAAGCGTCTGACGGCGGGCGATAAAGGTTCTGCTTTCGTCGCGGTAATTGCTGCTTTAGCAGGCTCTGTTTTTGGTGGTATGGAAACAGTGCCTTCTTTAAATATGCCAATTACTTCTTCTGCTTTTACGGTTTCACCTTTTTTTTTCAAAATGGCCTCAATGGTTCCATCTGCTGGCGCTACTACTTCTAAAACGACCTTATCGGTTTCGATATCGACCAGATGTTCATCTCTTTTGATGGGATCTCCTGGTTTCTTATGCCAAGTTGCCACCGTAGCATCTGCGACTGATTCTGGTAACACTGGAACTTTAATTTCTATGCTCATAAGCTCTTCCTTAACGTAACGCATCCTTGACTAAAGCATCTTGCTGTTCTTGATGCAAATGATGATACCCCACTGCAGGCGCTGCAGAAGCTTCGCGACCCGCGTACCGTAACACTTGATTCTTCTGAAGACAAGCCACTAAATGATGTTGAATGCTATACCATGCTCCCTGATTCATCGGTTCTTCCTGGCACCACACAATGTCTTCACCCTTAGCATAGTCTTTTAATATGGCTTGTAATTCCATCTCTGGGAATGGATAAAGTTGTTCGATACGAACAATCGCAATATCCACTCTCTTGTCGGCTAAACGTTTTTCTAATAACTCATAGTAAATTTTACCGCTACATAAAACCACACGTTTCACGTTGTCTGATATAAGTTTATCGCTTTCGGGTAAAATTGGACGAAATACCCCTTCTGTCAATTCTAATAGACTAGAAGTGGCGAGCTTGTGGCGTAATAAACTTTTAGGGGTTAACACGATTAAAGGCTTTCGAAGAAGCCGTAGCACTTGACGACGCAACATATGAAATACTTGCGCCGGAGTCGAGGGAATGCAAATCTGAATATTATGCTGCGCACAAAGCTGTAAATAGCGCTCCAACCTTGCTGAAGAATGTTCAGCGCCTTGCCCTTCGAAACCATGCGGCAAAAACAAAGTTAAGCCAGACAATCTGCCCCATTTTTGTTCACCTGAACTGATAAATTGATCAATAACCACTTGAGCATTATTCGCAAAGTCCCCAAACTGCGCTTCCCAAATCACTAATCCGCGCGGCTCTGTGGTAGAAAAACCGTATTCAAATGCCAATACCGCCATTTCAGATAATAAAGAATCAACCACATCAAACGTACCCTGATTTTGAGAGAGATGGCATAAGGGTGTATATTCATTATTATTGGTTTGATTATAAAGGACAACATGCCGATGAAAAAAAGTGCCACGTCCTACATCCTGTCCTGAAAGTCTAACCAAATAACCTTCATTTAATAATGTCGCATAAGCCAACGTTTCTGCATACCCCCAATCTACGGGCAATTCTCCCGCCGTCATTTTCCGGCGATCTTCGATAATTTTTTGAACTCTCTGATGACACACAAAACCTTCTGGTAATGTGGTTAGTTTTTCAGCCAGGATCCGCAGAATAGGTAATTCAACCCCTGTGTTGGTTTCGATACGCCAATCCTTATTTAAATAAGGCTGCCAATCACTTCTATATTCTCGTTGAAAACCATTGACTAAATTTTTTGCAACCGGTTGGCTACGGCTATCTAAAGTGCTTCGATAATCTTGCAATAATTTATCAATGTCTTCTTCGAAAAATGTTTTTTCTGTAATTAACTGATCGGCATATAATTTAAACACTGTTGGCATTTGTCGAATCAATTGATACATCAATGGTTGTGTAACTGCAGGCTCATCGGCTTCATTATGGCCTTGTCTTCGATATCCAACCAAGTCAAAAATCACATCTTTTTTAAATTTCGTTCTATACCGTAAAGATAATTCAATTACTCTATACACAGCTTCCGGATCATCCGCGTTTACATGAAAAATAGGGATTCCCAGCATTTTTCCAATATCAGAACAGTACAGCGTTGAGCGCGCATCTGCTGGATTACTAGTCGTAAACCCAATTTGATTATCGACAATGATATGAATAGTCCCTCCAATATTAAATCCACGCGTTTGTGACATATTTAACGTTTCCATCACAACCCCTTGGCCTGAAAAAGCAGCGTCTCCATGCAATGCGATTGATAACACTTGTGAATGATCTTTGTCCTTTCGGCGTTCTTGACGAGCTTTTACCGAACCACAAGCAACCGGCGTTACAATTTCAAGATGGGAAGGATTAAAAACCAGATTTAAATGCACTGGACCACCTGGGGTATTCACATCTGAAGAAAATCCTTGATGGTATTTAACATCACCTGATTCCAATTTTGCGTCATACTGCTTACCTTCAAATTCATCAAATAATTGGCTTGGATTTTTCCCCAAGAGATTCACTAAAACATTCAAACGACCTCGATGCGCCATACAAATCACAAATTCTTTAGCGCCTTTTATGCCCCCTTTTTGGATCAAGGTATCTAATGCAACCAACAAGCTATCGGTACCCTCAACGGAAAAACGTTTGGCCCCAGGATATTTTGCGCCTAAGTATTTCTCAAGACCCTCTGCATCTAATAAACATTCTAAAATCCGTTGTTTTAGTTCTCGTGTTAATGGCGGTTGTTGGATCAGTGCTTCCACTTCTGTTTGTACCCAAATTCGCTCCGGTGAATCAGGAATATGCATAAATTCAGAAGCAATTGAACCACAATATATTTTTTTGAGATCCATCATAATTTGTTGCAATGTTCTTACCTTTGGTCCAGGCAGCGTTCCAGCATCAAAAGAGGTTTGAAGATCAGCTTCTGATAAATGATAAAAAGAGAGCATTAATTCTGGTACCGGTGGCTGAGGGCGTAATTTTAAAGGATCTATTTCGGCATGAAGATGACCCAACAGTCGATAGGCATCCAGTAATTGATGAACTTTAGTTTGTTTTTGTTCTTGCTGTAGCAATGCTCTAACACCCATGGGAGCCCTTTGGCTTCCTACCCCCTTACTTTCAACCATATGCGGCAGCCGTGCCAATTGTTTAAATTCACTTTGGATCTGCAAATGTTTCTCTTCTGACCTATTACCACTAACCAATGGTAATTTATCAAAATACGCGCGCCATTCACCTGCAACTGAAGTGGGATTATCTAAATAATCTTCATACAATTGCTCCAAGTAGGCTGAGCTCCCGGCATCTAATAAAGACGTTTGCAGCAACTGTTCCCGCGTGGGTTTGTGCATTTCCATCAACGCACTCTTCATAACATTACCTAAGGTACTTTAAAGTATAGAAGGGATCCTAACCTCCTGTTAAGATTTTGATTATACAGGAAGTTGTAAGACCTTCTCCCTACGATTGTTGCTATTCCTCACTATCTTTGCTAATTTAACCCCCTAATCAGTCGGTTCTAGGAGGTTTTTGCATGAAGCTATATTATTCTAAAGGAGCATGTTCGCTTGGAGTACGTATCACCCTCCATGAACTCGACATTCCTTGTGAATTTGAATCCGTTAACTTTAAAACGAAACAAACTGAATCCGGCGCAGATTTTTTAAAAATTAATCCTAAGGGCTATGTGCCAACGCTTGTGACCAATAAGCATGAAATCCTTACCGAAAATATGGTCATCCAACAATATTTAGCAGATGAGTTTAAAGCAGCCGAATTATTACCCCCCATTGGCACTATCCAACGTTATCGGGTATTAGAGTGGTTGAATTACGTTAGTACCGAGTTACATAAAGGCTGTGGCCCATTATTTAATTCAAAACTCGCAAAAGAAGTAAAAGATACTTTTTTTATTCCAGATTTCAAAAATAAACTAAGCTTTGTCGATCAAAAATTAAGTGAAAATCAATATATTACGCAAGATCATTTCACTGTGGCTGATAGTTATTTATTTGTGATTTTAACCTGGCTGCCACATTTTCAATTCAATCTCTCCGAATGGAAGAATTTGTCCCGCTACTTTTCCGAGCTTTCCAAAAGGAAATCGGTCGCAAAGGCGTTGCAGGAAGAAAATCTTACGGTTTAGATCTGCCTTAATTTAATTGTGTTCCTTTCTTAATTTTAAAGCACACATTTTCTGGAAGCTTCATGGGACCGGAAATAGAAAGCTCAGAACCTTTTTGTTCAATCTTCGCACCTTGGTTTCGCAAATAATTAACCGCAGCTCTATCTTTCAAGTAAAACATACCATCTTTTTTTAAGAGCGCCAAATCTCCCTCGCTTTCTAACGTCTGATCTGAAGTTAACTCTACAATGGTTTTTAATACTTGGCTATTCTGCCTCGCCATAACAGTATCCGTAGCCTTTTGACAAACCTGCTCAATACCCTTAAACAAACCTTCTGGTACTAATTGTTTGTTAATATTTTGTAATTGCTTTATATCATTTAAAAAATTCTCTATTTCTTGTAACATTTTTTGAAAATTGGGTGTTTCTTCTAATAAATGGACTCCCAAAGCTTCTCTTACTTTTTTTAATTGTAAATTAATATAACTTGACATTAACTTATCATAAAATGGACCATCAATACTTCGCGTTTGTGACGTGGCGCTTGCAAACATAATGGTGCTTATAACGCCAAGCATTTCTTTTTTATCATGTCTTCTATCATAAACATATTGGAAGATTGCTTTTTGGGAAGAAGTTAGCGCTTCTTTTTTTAGCGATTTCATAGTCGATTTTCTCCATAACTATTAATACGTAATAACTACCATAAAAAAATATAGTATGTCAATTTATAATTTTAGGTAAAAATCTTACTGTTAAGATATTATATTCTGAAGAATTCGAGCCAGAGCCAGTTTTTTAAATTAAAC
>JAJZUR010000060.1 GCA_021848375.1 Pseudomonadota bacterium
CATTGGCAATAGACTTGACCCTTTTTGAATGTTGGGTATCATCGAAAATTTTTGAAATGAACGTTTCTACGTTAATAGGATCTAATAATTCACCATAATATTGCATGATCTGAACCCTCAAAAAAAAACAGATCACAGTATGTTGATCCTCTATTTCTCAAAAATCAATAAGACCTACGTGATTTTTTTAATACTTTAATCCTAGAACACCTGAAAATTTAAGGGGATCTTTGAGGGTGTAAGTAACACTTTCGGATTGCACTTCTAGAACCCTGGGGCCGGTCAGTGCAATGGTTCTTTTTTAAACAAGTATGTGAATCATTTAATGATCGATTTGCATTTTATCCATCGTTTGCTCTCTTAAAACGTCATCTAAAAAACCCATTTTTGAAAAAAATTGGAGTGTAAGGCTCAGTAAACAAGTAGAAAAATTACCAAATATTGACAAGGTAATAAATGAAGTTGAAACAAAATTAGGTGAGCTATTTGCTTTTAACTAATATTTCCAATAAATGGGTGTTAGTAAGACGAGCAGCGTAAATAATTCTAAGCGTCCTGCCAGCATGGCAATGCTAATTACAATCTTGATGGGATCACTAAAACTTTTAAAGCTATCGGGGGTGTTCCATAAGCCAATACCTGTATTAGAAATCGCAGCAGAAAGCGATGAGAAAGCCGTTAACACATCCAATCCTAATCCCATTAAGAGCAATAACAGAAAGATAAAAATGGCGACAAAAATACAAAAGAAACCCAAAATAGAATCAAGCGTTCGATCTTGCAGCCGGCTGTTGCCAAGTTTAATCACATAATGCCCGTTGGGATGAATCAGTCGTCGAATTTCTCGGGTACCTTGTTTGCGCATAATTAATAACCGAATAATTTTAATGCCGCCAGCAGTAGATCCGGCACACCCTCCAACCAAGCAGACAAACATCAGCAACATGGGAACAAAAGTAGGCCAGTTGCTATAATCAGTACTGGAGAATCCGGTTGTGGTGAAAAAGGTAGTTACTTGGAAAAAGGTTTTGGTTAACGTTGTCTCGGTACTCGAATAAACGTGATAGTATAATAGAGTACCCCCAACCAATAGAGCGACGGAAAACCAAAATATCAGAAACATTTTACACTCAGGATCAAGCCAATAGTGTCTTAAACTTTTGCGGCGAATGGCAGAAAAATGCAGTGAAAAATTCATAGCGCCCAACAACATGAAGATGATGGCGATTGATTCTAATAAAGGACTATTAAAAAACTGAAAATTTTCATCTTGATTACCAAACCCGCCGGTGGATATTGTACTAAAGCTATAACCAATTGCATCAAAGAGGTTCATCCCCGCACCCCAATAGCATAAGGCGCAGATAATCACTAATCCAAGATAGATAAACCATAACGTTTTGGCAGTCTGAGTAATTCTTGGCGTTAATTTATCTTCTTTAAAAGGACTGGCTATTTCTGCGCGAAAAAGCTGCATGCCGCCAATACCCAACATCGGTAAAATGGCAATGCTCAAGACAATGATTCCGCCGCCTCCGATAAAATGAAGTTGTTGACGATAATATAAAATCGAACGGGGAATATGCTCTAAGCCAGCCAAAACGGTTGCTCCAGTCGTGGTAAGACCAGATATCGTCTCGAAGATGGCATCAATGAATGGAATATGAGGGTTTTCCGAGAAAGTAAAGGGGAATGCGCCGGTTAATGATAATGCTATCCATAAAAGCGTTACGATTAAAAATGCTTCGCGCGCTTGTATTTCTCGCTGTTGAGTTCGAAAGGGAAACCATAGCGCGATGCCGAGCAATAAGGTAGATAGTGTCGAAAACAAAAAATAAAGAATGGTGTTTTCATGATACCACCAGGCAACCAAGATAGGAGGCAGCATGGTTGCGCTATAGGGCATTAGCAACAGCCCTAAAATTCTCGATGCATTGGCAAGGTAGTGAATATTCATGCTTAAACTTATACGACCATTAGGGTACCTTCTTGAAATAAACGCTCTACTTGACGGATTTTACGTTTATCCAATACCAGGATTATCACCCTATCTCCTGTTTCAATCACGGGGTTGTGATGCCCCAATATTAGACGATTGGCGCGAACGACACCCATAATAATCGCTTCCGTGGGGAGCGGGATTTCTTTAATGCGTTGGCCAAGAACTTTCGAAGCATTTTGACCGCCGTCGATAATAATTTCAATCGCTTCCGCAGTGCCGCGTCTTAAAGAATGCACATTAGCAACATGGCCACGGCGCACATGGGTTAAGAGACTGCCGATCGTCACTTGCTGAGGTGAAATCACAATATCAATATCGCCCCCTTCGACCAGATCGAGATAAGAAGGACGGCTGACGAGCGCCATTACTTTTTTTGCACCTAAGCGTTTTGCCAACAATGCCGACATAATATTAGCTTCATCTTGATTGGTCACCGCGCAAAAGATATCGGTGTTCTCAATATTTTCGCTTAGCAATAGTTCTTTATCTGAAGCGTCGCCCTGTAATACGATACCACTCGTTAAATGGGTGGCTAAGGCTTCTATTCGAGCAGGATTTCTTTCGATAATTTTAACGATCAGATCTTTTTCTAAAGCAGTACCGAGGCGCGTCCCTATATTGCCGCCGCCCGCAATAATCATTTTTTGATTGGGGGGTGTTAGCGGCGTGACCATACTAATAACTTGCTTTACAAAGGGTTTTTCCGTCAAAAAATAAATTTCATCGTGTGGCTCTATGACGGTACTGCCCGTTGGTATAATGGCAACGCCCTGTCGAAATAGGGCGGCAATTTCAGCATCGGTATCGACAAGATATGTTGGTAAAGATTTTAGACTGTGCCCAACTAAAGGGCCACCTGCCGTTTTCGCTTTTACCGCAACCAATTGTACACGATGATCGGCAAAATCTAATACCTGTAGTGCGTCGGGATATGCTACTAAGCGGCGAATATAATCTGCAATAACTTGTTCTGGGCTTATTAAAACATCAATCGGAAAGGCGTTAGCACCAAATAATTCTTCATGCGCAAGATAATGTAAAGAACGGATCCGGGCAATTTTGGTTGGGATTTGATATAGGGTAGCAGCAACTTGGCATGCGACTAAATTCGTTTCATCATTGCTGGTAACGGCAATTAAAATATTGGCTTCTTCAGCGCCGCCGCGTTTTAAGGTGCTAGGATAAGCGCCATTGCCCGTGATGGTCAAAATATCCATGCGTTCTTGTAATGAACGCAGACGATCGCCATTGATATCGACAATCGTGATGTCATTATGCTCCGTTGCAAGGTGTTCGGCTAATGCCGAACCAACTTGTCCTGCGCCAAGGATAATAATCTTCATAATGCCGATTTCCTGAGTCGTGCATAGTAAAAACCATCCATATCATTTTGTCCAGGTAGAAATTGATGTCCAATTGGCAATGGGTTGCCGCAAGGCAATGAAATGCGTAATAAAGCCGCGTCTTTGGTCGTTTGCAAAAAGGCTTTCACAACATCCTCGTTTTCTTCCGGTAGGATAGAACAGGTCGCATATAATAGTATGCCACCGGGTTTTAAAAGTGGCCACAACGAATATAATAACTGTAATTGTTGTTCTGAAAGTTTAGTAATGTCACTAAGTCTTCTTAAGTATTTAATATCCGGATGCCGACGTATGATCCCCGTAGCACTGCAGGGTGCATCGAGCAAAATACGATCAAAAGTTTTCTTATCCCACCAGGTTTCAGGAAAGCTTGCATCTGCGGTGATTAAGGTGGCTTTTAATTGTAATCGCCCGAGATTTTCCGCAATTTTGGCCACCCGCGTTGCGGAAATATCACATGCGACCACTTCGGCTAATGCAGGCTCTCTTTCTAGCAAATGGCACGTTTTTCCGCCCGGAGCAGCACATGCATCGAGTACGCGGTAATTAGGCTCACAATTTAATAATTCTGCGGCAAATTGCGCTGCAGCATCTTGCACAGAAAATAAACCTTCGGCGTAACCTGGCAGCGCAGTAATTTCAATAGGATTTTTTAAAACAAGGCCTGTTTCGGTATAGGGGATAGGATCAGCCAAAATATCATTTTTTTCTAACAGTTTAATATATCTCTGACGTGATGTTTTTTGAATATTGACTCGCAAACTGCAGGGTGCTTGCGTATTATTCTGGATAAGAATCGTTTCAAATTCTGTTGGCCATGCGCGTTTAATGATGTCTATCAGCCATTGCGGATGAGCAAATTCTGCTTCCTCATTTTGATAAATACTATCGAGTAAAGTTTGTGATTGGCGTTGATAAGATCGTAATACAGCATTTATCAACCCAGTAGTCCACGGTTTGTTTAATACGCGTGCAGCTTCAACTGTTTCAGCGATAGCAGCATGGGGGGGAACATGCATTTCAACCAATTGGTAGAGACCAATCAAAATTAAATAGTAACAATCGATTTCTTTTAGTTTAATCGGCTTTTTTAATAGTTGACGGCTGATGAAAGCAAGCCGTGGATAAAAGCGCAGGGTACCAAAGACTAAGGCCTGCAAGAATGCGGCATCTTCGGGTTTTTTACAGAGATTTTTGGCTTTTGGTAGACATTGGCTTAAAGAATGCCCATCGGTTAAAACCTCGACCATCAATTGGCTAGCAAGTGCTCGCGTATTCATTTAAGATATTTTCCTGTAAGGGACAGCCTTAATTAACTATTTAAATGTACAGGATCTACTATGCTATATAGCTTAAGCAATACTGCCTGGACAGGCCCATTTTCCTCTGATGAACAAGAAAGTGCAATCCGTGCGTTAGAAGCCGGTAAGGTTATTTTTTTACCCAACCTGTCTTTTGCATTAAATGCAGATGAATTGAAATTGTTGACCCCACGCGCGTTGGAGGGCCGATCTAAAAATATTAGCTTTGATCCCCATACACAAAAAATAAAAGGGCATGAAAAAAGTACGGAAGAAACACTCTCGTTAATGATGCAGCGTTTTTTTCATCAAAGTCGTTTTTTAATTAATTCTTTGTTGCCGCATTATCAAAAAAATGTCTTAGTGGGACGAACCAGTTTTCGCCCGATTAAAGTTGTGAATCGAAAGACTTCTTTGTTAAAAGATGATACCCGATTACATGTAGATGCTTTTTCTGCAACTCCCAATCATGGCAAGCGGATCTTGCGAGTTTTTAGCAATATTAACCCGCAGGGTGAAGTGCGGCATTGGCATTTGGGCGAACCTCTTGAGGCGGTCGTTGAACAATTTAAGCAATACTTGAAAGCGCCAATTCCTGGGGTTAGCAGTTTATTATCGTGGCTGAATATTACTAAAACACCACGCAGCCTTTATGATCATTACATGCTACAGTTACATAACGAAATGAAAAAAAATGAAGCCTATCAACAAACCGTTGAAAAAACCGCAGTGGACTTTCCAGCAGGTGCAACATGGGTAGTGATGACCGATAGCGTATCCCATGCTGCACTTTATGGGCAACATCTTTTAGAACAAACCTTTTATTTGCCGGTATTTGGAATGCAAAATCCGGAGAAATCGCCTTTAAAAATTTTAGAACGGATGTTAAATAAAAAGTTAATCAAGGAGATAATGCAATGATGGGTCAGAAAAGATTTCCATTAGGACGGGTATTCATCAGTATTTTATTATGCTGGTGGATGGTCATGCCGGTTGCGATGGCCAGAAGTTGGGTTGACATTAAACGTTCTGGCATCATTCGGGTAGCGGTCGAGGGGATGACGCCAGCTTTTAATTTTTTTGATAACGGTAAATTAGCCGGGCTCGAAGTAGATATGGCTGAAGAAATGGCAAAACGTCTAGGGCTTAAAATTGAATGGGTTGTGCAACCTTTTAATACATTATTGATTGGGCTCACGCAGGATAGGTTTGATTTGATCGCCGCCTCACACATTATCACCCCAGAACGATCCAAAGCTGTTGATTTCATTACGCCGCATTATTGTACCGATGCGCAGATCTTTTCAAAACCGGGCGGACCGCACACCGTAGCCGAATTGAAAGATAAAGTCGTGGTTGCAGGCGTTGGTACGGTTTATGCTGATAAAGCTGCAGGAATTCCGAATTTAAAGCAATTATTAACTGTTCCAAATGAAACCGATGCGTTGATGGCTTTGTTAAACGGCAGAGCTGATGCATGGGTAACGGAGAGTGTGATTGCGGAGGCTGCCTTTAAGGCCTTGCCGCAAAAAACGGAATTTCAACGGGGCGAAACTATTTTACGACTGGTGAATGCGATGGCGGTTTCTAAAGGCAATGCGGAACTACAAAAAATATTTAGTGAACAAATGCAAGCCATGTTAAATGACGGTACCTATGACAAAATAACGCATACTTACTTGGAGGAAGAACTGCGTTGCAAGTAACGGCAACTTTAAAAACATCCTCTGGTTATCACCACAAGAACCCCTTGCTTTTGCTCTGGACTATACTTGGGGTGTTTTTGTTATTAGGATTTATTAACCTTTTATTACCGTATTTTCCAGAACCGGTTGGTTCTCGCAGTCATCTCTTTGTCGAAGGCACGATACTTACGTTAGAGCTTTCTTTGGGCGCAGGCGCTTTAGGTCTTTTGATTGGAATTTTTTTAGGGATCGCGAAACTTAGCCGTAATATCTTTCTCTATCACTTTGCGTGGTTTTGGATCTGGATTTTAAGAGGAACTCCGTTATTAACACAGATCCTATTTGTATATTACGCCGTGCCATTGATTTTTCCGGCCTTAAAATTAGGGGAATTTAATTCGGCTTTAATCGCTTTAGCGTTGAATGTTGGTGCTTATAATGCAGAGGTGGTTCGTGCTGGTATATTAGCCGTTCCCAAAGGCCAATTTGAAACCGCATTAAGCTTGGGGCTTTCTCGCTTTCAAGTGATTCAGTGGGTCGTATTTCCTCAGGCGTTTAAAGTGATGTTTCCATCGCTTGTTAATAATTTTATTGCGCTTATCAAAGACAGTTCGCTTGCCTCCTGTATTGGTTTATTGGAACTTTCATTGGCGGGAAATCGAATTTCCAGTGAAACCTTTCAACCATTCCCTATTTTAGTTACAGTTGCTTTTATTTATTTACTCCTCACATCCTTAATGAGTGGGATTACCTATTTATACGAGAAGTCTTTGCATGGTAGAAGAAAACTCTTTGAAACCTGACCCCGTGATTGTGTTGGAAAATGTCCATAAATATTATGGAAAAACCCATGTCTTACGGGGCGTTTGTTTAAAAATTAACAAAGGCGAAATCGTTACTATTGTGGGTCCATCTGGCTCTGGTAAATCAACTTTTTTACGGATCATAAATCACTTAGAAGATATTCAATCAGGCAGCGTTCTTGTCAATGGAATTGCCGTTAAAAAAAATAAACACCTAAAAACCATTCGCCAAAAAGTGGGACTTGTTGCGCAGGATTATCAGCTATTCCCGCATTTAACGATTCGAAACAACATTACGCTTGCGCCCCGCAAGGTTTATCATTGGCATTTGGAAAAAAGTAATGCAATTGCCGATAAACTAATGCAGCAATTAGGCATTTTTCAGCATGCCGATAAATTTCCCGATCAATTATCTGGCGGCGAACAACAAAGGGTGTGCATCGCAAGAACGCTTGCCATGCAACCTGAAATTATTCTGTTTGATGAACCAACCAGTGCTTTAGATCCTGCTCGAATTGCCGAAGTTTCAAAGATTATAAAAGATTTAGCGGCAACTGGTCTTACTATTATGATAGTAACGCATACTGAAGAAGTAACCAAAATCGCCGATAGAACGTTGGTCTTAGAGGACGGTAAAATTGTATATGCACCCCCTTGATTTTAACTGAAATGAATGATAAGATGTCTTTCGTTCTAACTTTTAATGAATAAGGGGAATTGATTATGGCAGCAATTTTATCACAACAAGATATTTATAATAAGCAACGTAATGAAAGATTCACGCAAAAATTAAACGAGCTAAAGCAGGTTGATCTAACGCAACCCTATTTTAGAGTAGATTTGTGTGATTGTGGTATGGATGATGCAAAGTTTAAAGAGGTTGTTGAAGTTGTGCTTTCTATAGTGCAGAAGTATCCGTTATTAAAGATGGAAATTTTAGACATATCCGGCGCCAATTTTTTAACCGACGGTTGTAAAGACGATTTAATAAAGTTAATCAAAAATTTGCCAGAAACCGATTTTCTGACCGGAAGTGGAATAAATGTTAAAATGGAAAAAGCAAATTTTGAGGAAGTTGATGCGGCCTTAAATGAAGCCAAGCAAAAGATCGAAGGGAAAGGCGGGGTGTTCTTAGTTCCTTTAACCAACTTGAAGAAAGTTGAGAATAAAGTCTAAAGCACATTGAGAGGTCAATACCAAACAATTCATGGTTTTGACCCCTCTCTTCTAATATTGTTTTGAACAACGAGTTTTGTGTCAATTTTCAGCGTATACTGCCTTTTCATATGCAATTCACTTTTTGAGTTTCGGCATCACACAGCGGCACTGTGTCCTTTGCTTCTCTTCTATCCGACACAGCTATTCCCTCGGGGCTTTTTCCAATAATGGTGGTAATCCCCTCCAAGAGATAATAATCGATGTCTTATAGTGCCCGCAGATGAGTTTTCGGGAATAGGATTACACCAATCCTAACAAACCATCGCTGCGAGACAGGGAGGCGTAGCCGAGTCGAGTAGACGCCGGTAGCTGTAGTATTTTTTGCGAAACGAGTCGGCGAAGTGCGCGCGAAAAATATAC
>JAJZUR010000061.1 GCA_021848375.1 Pseudomonadota bacterium
ACGGTAAATTTTTATTAACTTACTGGATAAAACAAACTTTTTATGTTGAAAACGCTTTTTTTTACCGCTATCACAGTAAAAAATGGTGCCGAAGGCCGGACTCGAACCGGCACGGCTTGCGCCACCACCACCTCAAGGTGGCGTGTATACCAATTTCACCACTTCGGCTTATGCAGTTCTCCCCTCTTTGGAAAATTAAGGCTGCTTTGGGGAATCTGAATCGTTTGTGATCGTATCTTCCCACGTAGCACGTCTTGGTACCCCAGGAATATCGTTATCTTTTTCCGTTGCTTTCTCAACTGCAGGAGCGACTGCTTTTAAGAGCTCCTCGATATCTTTAGGTTGTGCTTGATGAGAAGCCATATAAGCCAGTGTTAGGCTCGTCATAAAAAAGATAGCGACACAGACGGCTGTCGCTCGCGCCAGGAAACTACCAACGCCTTGACTGCCAAAAATCGTTTGTGAAGCACCGCTGCCAAAGGAAGCGCCTACTTCAGCGCCTTTACCTTGCTGCATTAAGATAAAAATAATCAATGCAATGGCGGCAATCACATGAATTAGTAAAACAAAATTTTCCATTAAATTCTCGCTTTCGCACTCTTTACAATATCAAAAAATTCTTGCGCTATGATTGAAGCGCCTCCCACTAACGCACCGTCAATATTCGGCATCGCAAATAATCCTGCCGCATTATCGGCCTTCACACTACCGCCATATAAAAGACGGGCAGTTGCTGCAAGGCACGGATCACGTTTTGCAATCCAATCCCGAATGGCAAGATGAACAGCTTCCGCTTGTTCGGGGGTAGCGGTTAAGCCCGTTCCAATCGCCCAAACTGGCTCATAGGCAATCACAGCGGTTGTCAGCGATTCAATGGGCGCTATTGCAAATACCGCTTCCAATTGGCGCTGAATCACTTCCCAGGTTTTGCCAGTTTCCCTTTCCGCTCGCGTTTCCCCGACACATAAGACAGGGAATAGACCAGCATCATACGCCGCCAGGAATTTTCTTGCAATCCGTGTATTATCCTCATAAAAAAGGGTTCGCCGCTCTGAATGACCTACAATAACCCACTGGCAACCGATATCCCGCAGCATTTCAGGCGCCACTTCCCCCGTAAACGCCCCTGTGGCCTCGGAATAGGTATTTTGAGCGCCTAAACTACCCGATACGGTATGAGTTAGATTATTCAATTGATGTAGATTTTCTAAAATATGGGGAAGATAAACAAACGGAGGACAAATAACCCATTCTATTCCCGAAAGCGCCGCGGGATGTGAGGCAAGAGCCGCAAAAAATTCTGCAAAAAAAGTGCGTATCATCTGAGCGCTGCCATGCATTTTCCAGTTACCAATGATACAAGCTCTGCGTTCTTTCATCTTAGGGCTGCTCACTTCCGGTCATAATGGCATTACCCACCAAAACACTTTGATCTAGCGCTTCTTTTGGGGTTTTATTCCCTTTAATCGCTTCTTTCATTTCTTCAATAATCACTTCACGCACTCTTGGAAATTCGGGTAATAATACCCCGCGCGAAAATTCTTTGGGCGGGCGACCCATGTAAGAATCAATCGCAATCTTTGATGCTTTGCCTTTTAAACCTTGCGAATAAAATTGTTGATTTTCGGCTATCGCTTGCGCTCCCATCACCACCGGCATATAACAAGTCGCTTGATGCCATTCCGCTTGAATTTCAGGGGTTGCTAGATACTCAAAAAATTGTTGAATAATAGGATAGATCAAAGGATCATGCCCGCTTAATGCCCAAAAAGAAGCCCCGCCTGCAATGGTATTTTGCGGCTCTCTTATTTTCGCTTGCCAAAATGGAAAAGCAGCAACGCCAATTTCAAATTTTCCATTCACTAATCTTTCTATCATCGGCAGACGATTTGCCCCTTGGGTTAACATCGTTACTTTGCCGTTCGCAAAAACATTTTCTGCTTCAACCCATTTCTCTAAACTAAATATGCCATTTTTATACCATAACGCAAGCTTGGATAAATGCTCAATAAAGAAGTCGTGATTCAAAATAAGCTTTGCCCCTTCACCATCAATGCCATTGCCAAGCGTTGCGATCGGTTGATTATGCCATGCGCCAAGATGCTCAATATGATGTCCTGATAACCAACCGGATGCCAATACATAAGGGGAACCCTGATCTTTTAAAATATTCGCTATCTTTTCAAACTCTTCCCAAGTAACGGGGGGTTGTTCTGGATCCAGTCCCGCTGCTTTAAATGCATCTTTGTTATAAAATAAAACCACAGAAGAAGCGCTAAAAGGCAAAGACGGCATCCCTTCTTGGGCGCGCCGGGATTTATAAAATTCTCTTATCAACGGAACAAAGTGAGCCTGATTGAGCAAGGGACTTGGCTTTTCTGATAATTTATCAAGTGGAACGTAAGCCTCGGGATGTGCTTGCATCACCAGGTTTCCCATTTCATAGACTTGTAATATGGGTGGAGCTTTTTGCGTTCCTAAAACCTTGAGACCTTCTTTCAACGTCGTTTCATAATTTCCAATGTATTTCGGGCTTATCTTAACTCCTCGCTTTAGCATCTCAGGTTTTTGATTAAAGCGATCAGTTATCAATAAAAACTTTTCACCAAGCGGCCCATCTAAGCTATGCCATACTTCAATTTTAATCTCATCACTTGCCAAAACGACACTTGAAAATAGAAGTACAACTAACCATAAAATCAATTTTTTGAATATAAATAATCCCATCCCCTGCACTCCAAATTTTTATGTATCTACGATATAAAACCTATATGGTCGACATGTTATCACGCATAACCCCTTTGAAAAAAGGCTATGATTTGGTGTTATCTTTATAAATACATAAATATAGGGAGATCCCTATCCCTACCAATTTAAAAAAGATCATCTACGCTATATATAGGGCTTATCAATTTTAGGTAAACCGCATGAAACATTTTATTGGTTCGATTATCGTGCTAATGATGGGACTGGTAGCTGCCTATGCTTGGGGAAGCTATCAAGCTTTGCTTTTAGTTACCTTACTTGGTGTTTTGGAAATTAGCTTATCTTTCGATAATGCCATTCTCAATGCCTCCGTCTTACAACAAATGGATACGCGGTGGAGAAGATGAAAAAGGTTATCGCATCACGATAGAAAATTGTAGCTTATTCGTTGGAGTTCATTACCTTCCACCCAAAGAAGGCTTGGTTGGACCCGCACAATTTGAACTGGAGCCGGGTGAATTAAATTGTTCGACAATTAAGCAATAGCGCCTTTAACAATAGCTGCTAATTCTGCTGCCAAATTTTCAACCATTAAAGGATCTTCCCCTTCTACCATTACTCGAACCACCGGTTCTGTTCCAGAAGGCCGCAATAACACCCTGCCAAGACCTTTCAGTCGTTCTTCAGCAGCGCTAACAGCGGATTTAATTTGCGGGTTATTAATAATGTTCACTCGCGCTGCGATGGGCACATTTATTAGGGTTTGTGGAAATTTAGTCATGCCTTGTTTTAGTTCTTGTAAAGATTTCGAGCGACTACACATCACTGCCAATATTCGCAATGCCGAAACAATGCCATCTCCGGTACTGTTTGCATCTAAACAAATAATATGTCCGGAGGATTCGCCCCCCAAATTCCAGCCATTTTGTTGCAAGCGCTCTAAGATATGTCGATCGCCAACCGCAGTGCGCGTAAATGCGATATTGGCCCTTTGAAATGCGACTTCTAATCCATAATTACTCATGGTGGTTCCCACAACGCCGCCAGTTAATCGATTGGTTTCAGAATACCATTTACCGATGATAAACAATATTTCATCACCATCCACGATACTTCCAGTGTGATCAACCATGATAACGCGATCTCCATCGCCGTCGAGAGCAATGCCCGCATCTGCTCTTTCTGCAATCACTCTCTTGGCTAAGTGCGCTGGATGTGTGGAACCACAAGATTCATTAATATTAAAGCCATCGGGATTAACGCCCATTTCAATCACTTCTGCCCCTAATTCTCGAAATACACTGGGCGCGATTCTATACGTTGCGCCATGCGCGCAATCAATGACTAATTTCAAACCGCGTAAATCTAAACTTGCGGGAAAAGTACTCTTACAAAATTCAACATAACGCCCCTCTGCATCTCGAACCCGAACCGCTTTTCCAAGCGCTCTAGAATCTACAGTTAACATAGGTTCTGCCAGCGCTGCCTCGATGGCCAACTCAATATCATCAGGCAACTTAGTCCCTTCTGCAGAAAAGAATTTTAGTCCATTATCGTAATAAGGATTATGAGAAGCGCTAATGACAATACCAACGCTAACTCGCAATGCACGAGTTAAATACGCGATGCCGGGTGTTGGCATCGGCCCTAATAATAAAGTATCGACCCCAGCAGAAGATAAACCTGCTTCAAGCGCAGATTCAAACATATAACCAGAAATGCGCGTATCTTTACCAATTAAAACTTTACCGCGGCCACGACCTTTAGCGGCTAGTACCTTACCAACTGCCCAGCCTAGTTTTAAAATCCAGTCTGCAGAAATGGGAGGTTCACCAACACGACCCCGAATGCCATCTGTTCCAAAATATTTTTTCACGCGGTATCGCCAATCGAGGTATCTGTTCGCGTAACGATGCTGGGATCACCCGCTGCTTTTTTCTTACCCGCTTCACCACTACTATTGGTATCATTCCAATCTCGCGGTTCCCGTGGAACACGTCCCTCTAATGCATCCTTGATTTGTTCACTGTCAATGGTTTCAAATTTTAATAATGCATCCGCCATTAAGTGCAATTTATCCAACTTTTCCGTTAATATTTGTTTAGCCAATTGATAATTACGATCCACGATGCGTCGAATTTCTTCATCAATGATATGTGCGGTTTCATCAGAGATCTCTTTACGCTTATTCATAGTATGCCCTAAAAAGACTTCTCCATCTTCTTCACCATAGGTTAAAGGCCCTAATCGTTCAGATAATCCCCAACGCGTTACCATATTTCGAACAATATCAGTCGCGCGTTTAATATCATTCGAGGCGCCAGTCGTCACACTTTCCTTACCAAAAATTAATTCCTCGGCAATACGTCCACCAAACAACCCGGCAATTTGGCTTTCTAAGCGCTGTTTACTGTAGCTATAGCGATCATCTTCCGGTAAAAACATCGTCACCCCTAAGGCGCGACCGCGCGGAATAATACTCACTTTATAAACGGGATCATGTTCAGGTACTGATAATCCAACAATAGCGTGTCCTGCTTCATGATAAGCAGTTAATTTACGTTCACTCTCACTCATCACCATTGATTTACGTTCAACACCCATCAGAATTTTATCTTTGGCTTTCTCAAATTCAGACATTTCCACCAAACGTTTGTTGACTCTCGCTGCAAATAGCGCTGCTTCATTCACTAAATTAGCCAAATCAGCCCCTGAAAATCCGGGGGTGCCTCTGGCAATCACGCGCGCATCCACATTATCTGAAACGGGAACTTTGCGCATATGAACTTTTAATATTTGCTCACGGCCGCGAATATCGGGTAAACCAACCGCGACTTGTCTATCAAAGCGGCCTGGACGTAATAACGCGGGATCTAAAACGTCAGGTCTATTGGTCGCCGCAATCACAATCACGCCTTCATTCCCTTCAAATCCATCCATTTCAACTAATAATTGATTTAACGTTTGTTCCCGCTCATCATGCCCGCCACCTAAACCAGCGCCTCGATGACGACCCACTGCATCAATTTCATCGATAAAAATAATGCAAGGCGCATGTTTTTTTGCTTGCTCAAACATATCTCGTACACGAGAAGCGCCAACGCCGACAAACATTTCTACAAAATCAGAACCGGAGATGGTAAAGAAAGGCACTTTAGCTTCGCCCGCGATGGCTCTTGCTAATAAGGTTTTACCCGTACCAGGTTGCCCAACCATTAAAACGCCCCGCGGAATACGTCCCCCTAAATTCTGGAATTTGCCAGGATCCCGCAAAAATTCAACTAATTCGGAAACTTCCTCTTTTGCTTCATCTACCCCCGCAACATCTGCAAAGGTCACCTTCACTTGATCTTCCCCCAGCAATCGCGCCCGACTACGACCAAACGACATCGCTCCGCGGCCTCCGCCACCGCCTTGCATCTGGCGCATAAAAAAGATCCACACTCCAATAAAAAGAATAATCGGAAACCAACTGACAAAAATATTCATCAATAAGCTGGGTTGTTCCGGTGGTTTACCAATTATCTTTGCCCCGCTTTGCTTCAGCGTATTCATGGTACTATCTGATATTTCGTTTTGCGGATTGTAAGTGACAAAAGGCTTGTCATTTTGGGTAATCCCACTGATGTTACGATCTTCAACCGTAATTTGTTTAATATCTCCTGATTCGGCTTTTTCCAAAAATTGGGAATAAGCGAGTTTGACCACTTGTTTTGGCGGCGGTCCAAAATTACTAAAGACCGACATCAGCACCAATGCAATGACCAACCATAAAATTAGATTTTTAAGCATATCGTTCAAGATGCACGCCCCTCATTTCCATTGGTATATATCCTTTCGCCAATAAATATACCTCGCGAGATCCCGCCCGAGAGGCCTTTGGCTTTCGAATATTCACCTGATTAAATCGATTTTTCAACTGTGCCAGATATTCTTGAAAACCTGAACCTTGAAATAACTTGATAAGAAACCCACCGCCACTGACTAAAACTTGTTCAGCAAAATGAAGTGCTTCTTCTGCTAAAGCATAAACCCTAGCTTGATCAACCATCATAATACCACTTAAGTTGGGGGCCATATCTGAAATTACAAGATCCACATCTTTTCCGTTTAACATTGAGATTACAGTCTCCACGAATTCTGGTTTTTGAATATCTCCAAGGAGTATATCGACCCCATTTAGCGGATCCATAGGTAAAATATCAATGGCCAGTACCTTACCGGTTTGACCTATGCTTTCTACCGCCACTTGTGACCATCCCCCTGGCGCTGCACCCAAATCAACCACTGTCATTCCTTTCGCAAAAATTTTATCGCGCGCATTTATTTCCTGTAACTTATAAGTAGCTCGAGAACGATAGCCTTCATCCTTTGCTTGTTGAACGTAAGGATCTGAATGCTGTCTATCTAACCAGCATCTACTGCTTTTGGTTCTGCTTCTAGACTTACTTGCCATTATCAAAACTCATCAATTGCATTAGAATAGATTCATATTATAAGGAGTATCATACACTATGTCACTCACCAACCAAACCAAGCGTAGACTGATTGCGGCTGCGCACGCATTACACCCCATTGTTATTATAGGCAATCAAGGGCTTACGGAAGGGGTTAGGGCAGAAACCGATCGAGCGCTTTTTGATCACGAATTGATTAAAGTTAGAATTACTACAGGCGAGGATAAAGCTGAAAAAAAACAATTGGCCGAAGAATTAGCAGATCAACTCAACGCAAATTGTCTTCGATTAATTGGCAAAATTGCGATTTTATATCGTAAGTCGAATAAAAAGTCCTAATTTAAACCTGCTCAACTGTAAATGACTTCAATAATTTCAAGTGTCATCACTCCACCCGGCGCGTTAAGTTCTACTGAATCCCCTTTCAATTTTCCAATGACCGCTCGAGCAATGGGTGAAGTAATAGAGATCTTGGCTGATTTTAAGTCTGCCTCATCTTCTCCTACGATTTGATAAATCATTTCTTGGTCGGTATCAAGATTGACTAAAGTAACCGTCGCGCCAAAGACGACTTTCCCGTCGTTCGTAAATCCACTTAAATCAATAACTTGCGCATGGGCTAATTTATGTTCAATGTCGCGGATCCGCGCTTCGATAAACCCCTGTTGCTCTTTAGCTGCATGATATTCGGCATTTTCTTTAAGATCCCCATGTCCCCTTGCTTCCGCGATGGCGGCAATCACCTTAGGTCGCGCAACACTTTTGAGCTCTTTTAGCTCTTCGCGTAATTTTTCAAGACCATTGACGGTCATGGGAATTTTAGTCATGGTATTCATGGTTACCCTTTAGGAAATAAGGCTATTTATAACATTTATTTATTGCGGTGAGGAGGGGGGGTGTATTGGCGTGAGCAGCCAAAATAAGTCAGGAATTGAACATTTGTACAGTATTGAACTATCTATGAAACTTTGTATAATGACTTAGTTAAATCGTCCCTAAACTGGGACACCTTATTAGAATGATTGAAAGTTAACAAGAGAGGCCAATTATGAACAAAAGAACCGATAAACGCGTCCGTTTAATAGAAGCAGCGGACAAACTATTTTATGAACAAGGTGTTAATGTAACTACACTGGCAAATATTGCTTCTTTGGCTGAAGTGCCATTAGGGAATGTGTACTACTATTTCAAATCCAAAGAATCTATCGTCCTCGCTGTGATTGAACGTCGTCGTCAAGCCATTCAAGCGCAATTTTCAACTTGGAATGTCTTAAATAATAAAGGCCGTTTGAAATCTCTCATTGAGTTAAATGCAAATCAAGGCAATCAAACAGTTTCGTTTGGCGATTGGTTAGGCAGTTTATGTCAAGAACTGTGCAAACAAACGGGCGAAATTTCTTCTGCCGCTTCAGGTTTG
>JAJZUR010000062.1:0-4243 GCA_021848375.1 Pseudomonadota bacterium
CATCGCAAGTTTGGTTTCCCCAACGATTACCTTAATTGGCACTTCCGGCGCTAATACGTGATGCAGTTTTTGAAACTGGAATTTATGCGCTTCTGATACCAATGGCGCAACAAATTGTAACGATGGATTTTTTTCATAACAATATTTGGCCGTTACTATATAAATGTCAGCGAGATATTTGAGTTCGTTATTGCGACTGCCTGGTAATAAAGCAATCAGCGGTTTGTCCGGCGAAAAGTTTAAATGCTGTTTCGCCGCCAAGCTATCTATTTCAAGTGAAATCTCATCCGCCAAAGGATGCCCCGTAAAACAAACCGGGACTTGATGTTGTTGGTAAAATTCCGCTTCAAAGGGTAATAGCGTTAACATAAGATCAACGGCTTTTTTAATTAATTTTATGCGACCTTGCCGCCATGCCCAAACACTGGGACTAACATAATGAACGGTTGGGATCCCATGCGCTTTCAGTTGTTTTTCGATCCCAAGATTCGTATCGGGTGAATCGATGCCGATAAAGATATCGGGCGGATGTTGGATGAAGTGTTGTATAACCTTTTTTCGAGCACAGTATAATTCAGGTAAACGTGATAAGGGCTCAATTAATCCCATCACAGAAAAACGTTCCATAGGATAAAGCGAATGACCACCTTCCTGAATTAATTTTGGACCAAGGATCCCCTCAAGCATAATATCTGGATAAAACGATTTGAGGGCGCGGATAAGCGCTGCTCCTAGATTATCGCCAGAGATTTCACCAACGACCATTCCGATCCGTAATGTCACGTTAGCGAACAATGCCTCGGGTGGCGTTCGATAAAAAGTCGATCAATATTGAAATTTCCGGCGTTTCTGCCGTCATGGTTTTTAATTCTGCTATGGCTTCTTGTAAGGTAGAACTTTGACGGAAAACAATCTTGTACGCACGCTTTAACGCTGCAATGGTATTTGCGCTATACCCACGACGCTCCAACCCAATGCTGTTTAAGCCGTGCGCTTCTGCTGGGTAACCAGAAACCATAATGAACGGCGGTACGTCTTTAACAATAATAGAGCCTCCCGCCGCAAAACTATGCGCACCGATAGCACAAAATTGATGCACGCCGACCATTCCTCCTAAGGATGCGTAATCATCGACTCTTACATGTCCCGCAACGGATGCATTATTGGAAAAAACGACTTGATTACCAATGGTGCAATCATGCGCAACATGGGTGTAAGCCATAAACAGATTATCATTGCCAATGGTGGTTACCCCGCCACCTTGCACAGTACCTCGATGCACGGTACAGCACTCACGAAAGACATTTCGGTCCCCAATTTCTAAACGCGTTGGTTCCCCACCATATTTTTTGTCGGGTGATCCCTCGCCGATGGTCGCATATTGAAAGATTTTATTATCACGACCAATTTTAGTCGGACCCCGAATGACGACGTGTGAACCGATCCAACAACCATCACCAATTTCAACGTCTGGCCCAATGATGGTAAATGCGCCAATCTCTACATTTTCTCCGATCTTTGCTGATGGATCGATAACAGCTTGCCGACTAATGCTATTAGGAGTACCTTCTGCACTCGTCATTTCCGTTGTGCAGGCAATTTCTCCATCAACCGTTGCAACCCCTCTAAATTTCCATACCCGTGCGCGACGTTTTAAAATTTCTACCTTTAACTGCAGTTGATCGCCCGGTACCACAATTTTTTTAAAGCGCGTATTGTCGATTGATCCTAAATAAAATAAAGATTCACTGGAATTCCAAGCCTCATTAAAACTTGCTAGGATCGCCGTTGCTTGTGCCAGCGCTTCCACTATTAAAACCCCTGGCATCACAGGCTTAATTGGAAAATGTCCCTGGAAAAAAGGTTCATTAATGGTGACATTTTTAAGCGCTGTTAAGGAGTTATCACGTTCATAGGATAAAACTCTATCCACCAGAAGAAATGGGAAGCGGTGCGGAAGACGATCCAATACTGCTTGAATGTCATGGATATTCATTCTTCCTCCGTTCTCATTTTTTCAATTCGGTTAGATACGCGTTGTTCTAAAGCACGCAATCGTTTCGCCATTTCATCTAAAAAGTTAAAGCGCGCCACATTTTTGCGCCACAATTCGGCAGGTTTAGCCGGAAAACCTGATGAATAAACGCCTTTGCTAAGTGAATGGTTGACCGCCGAATTTCCGGTGATATGAACATGATCGGCAAGTTGTATATGCCCTGCGATCCGAGCCCCGCCGCCAATTAAGCAATATTCTCCAATGGACGTGCTGCCCGCAATTGCCGCGCATCCTGCAATTGCCGAATTGGCTCCGATATGGACATTGTGCCCAATTTGCACCAAATTATCGATGATAACGCCGTGACCAATACAGGTATCTTCTATCGCCCCTCTATCAATGGCAGTATTTGCGCCAATTTCAACACGATCGCCAATCCGTACCCCACCCAGATGCGGCATTTTGATCCAAGCGCCGCCCTCATTGGCAAACCCAAAACCATCGCTGCCAATCACGGCGCCACTATGAATTAATCCTTTTTCGCCCACACTCACTTTATCGTAAAACGTAACCCGAGCCCTCAACATTGAGTGCGCGCCGATTTGACAATCATTCCCAATAACACAGCCTGCCCCAATAACAACCCCTTCGCCCAATTTAACGCGATCTCCCAGTACCGTATAAGCACCGATAGAAACACTCGTTGGTATTTCGCATTCATCACCCACAATGACGGTGTGATGGAGTCCAGTTTTCAGTGGATTGCTTTTGTCAAATAGCGAAGCAAGCTTGACCAGACTTAAATGTGGATTATCCGTAATCAAAGCATTGACGGGGCAGAGTCCTGCATCTTCTTTGCTTACAATCACGGCGGAGGCTTTGGTGGAAGGTAAATATTTTCGATAATGCGCATTTCCTAAAAAGGAAATTTCACCCTTGCCAGCATTTTTTAATGAGGCAATGCCATAAATGAGGCAATTCGCATCACCTTGAAGGCGCGCGCCGAGAAACTCG
The DNA here is from genome assembly GCA_021848375.1 of Pseudomonadota bacterium. GTDB lineage: Bacteria > Pseudomonadota > Gammaproteobacteria > UBA6186 > Azoamicaceae > CADEGZ01. The sequence goes on from JAJZUR010000062.1 coordinate 3,011, forward strand.
GCGATCGCCTTCAAGGTCTTAGGCTGAAAGTGATACATGTTTTTTTTAGGATGGCTTTTTATTGGATTTGGCTTTTTCTAATATATTCATCACTTTATCGGTGATGTCGATACGATCAGAAACATAAACCGTTGCTTCTTGTGGCAATACCACATCAAGCTTTTCTTCTTGTGCTAACTTTTCAACCGCTTCCCTCACAGTTTTCACAAAATCATCCATCTCTTCCCGATGACGAGTGGTATAATCGGATCTGAGTTCTTCATCCATACGACGAAGATCTTGTTCCATTTTAGCCAATTCTTTTTCCTTTTTGCCGCGTTCAGCAACAGACATCACATCTTTGTCACGTTGCAATTTATCACGCTTGGCTTGAAATTCTTTTTGCTTGGCAATCAATTTTTCATTTGGCCCTTGAAATTCTTTTTCTAAACGCTTACCCGCCTCGATTGCTTGCGGGGCTTTATTGGACAACTGCTGCCAATCTAAAACGCCGATTTTTACATCATCTGCCAATGCACTGACTGAAAACAGTCCTGCGCTCACGGTTAATACCAACAATCGAATAAAGTGTTTCAAGATAACTCTCCCCGTTTTCTGTGATCCAAACTAAAAGTTCGTGCCCATCCAAAATGTGAAAGGCCGTTTTTTATCTCCCGACTTAACATTTAATGGTTTTGCCAAGCTAAATGACAAAGGCGCTCCCCCCAAGGGTGTATGCCAACTCAACGATACCCCTACTGAATACCGAAGACCTTGAGGATTACGAGACACCCTAACTCCATTGATTACTGTCGTGCGGAAACGAGTATCATATACCTGACCGGCATCTAAAAACAATGATGTCCGGACAGATTTAGCATCTGGCTTAATGGGATTGGGGAAAATAAAGGCAGCAGTTCCTGCCACCAGTGTATTACCTCCGAAGGCTCTTCCTTGTGAATCTTTAGGACCCAAGGAATTTTCCTCAAAGCCTCGAACAAATTTGGTACCCCCAGCGGTAAAGTTTCGATAAAACGGCATGCGCGAAGTTTTACCATAACCATTCCCAAACCCTAAGTTACCTTGTAAGCTAACAATCCATAGCTCAGATTCTGTGATTGGATGATAACTGTACACGTCATAGGCCAATTTATAATATTGCTGATTCGCTCCAGGAATGACGCCTGTAATCCCGGCCGATTGCAACATGCCACGCTTTGGAAAAATGCGCTGATCGAGGCTGTCATAAGATCG
>JAJZUR010000062.1:4253-8562 GCA_021848375.1 Pseudomonadota bacterium
ATCTTCATAATTCCAGCCGACGGAGGCTTTAAATTCCGAAAAATTTGAACCGAACTGATTTACAAAGGCATTCACTTCCTGTGAAGCAAAACGTTGATCAATTTTTAAACGCGTATCGTCATAACCAAGGCTAAATCGCAAGACTTCGAATTTCGTCATCGGAAATACCCAACGAACTTCGCCTCCTAATGTATCGGCTGTATAACTCGTCAAATCGGTGGTTTTACTCAAATCACTTTTATTGAAATAACCACTTGCCCCCATCCCAATACCATCTACCGTAAAGTAAGGATCTTGGTAGCCAAGCGCATAAGTAGTAGAAGCCTTGCTCTGATCAAAATTAAAGTCAACGCCTTTACCTGTTCCAAAGAAATTTTCTTGGCTTAAGCTAAAGTTGAACATCAGCTTTTCTGATGGCGAATACCCCAACCCGAGCCCCACTTGGCCGAGTCTTGCTTCTTCTATTTTGTAGAGCAGATCCACTTGATCAGTTCCTGGAATGGGTAAAGTGTCAATTTCGACCTCACTACCATAACCGCGACGCATAATTTTCTCTCGACCTTCCCGAACCAGCGCGGTGGAAATCCAAGTGCCTTCTAATTGCGGTAATTCACGCCGCAACACTTCATCTTTTGTCGTTGAATTGCCTTCAATGATGATTCGCCGCACATACATTCGCTTACCAGGCGTTAAATGAAAGACGATATCCACTTGTTTGTCTTTCTCATTCTCTTCATGGGTTGGGCGCGCTTCTGCCAAACTATAGCCGTCATCTCCCATGCGTGTTTCAAGCGCTTGTTTGACCTCTAATAAAACCTTACGCGAAAAAGTCGTGCCAGATTTCATAGCAGCTAAATAAGGCAATAACTTTTCTTTAGGTACTACAAAATCCCCTTCTAAGCTCACATGCCCAAAAGTATATTTAGCCCCTTCCGTCACATGGATGGCAATAAAAATATGTTTTTTGTCAGAGGATAAGGTTACTTGTGAAGAATCGATCTGGAAATTCAGATAGCCGCGATCCATATAATAAGAACGTAAAATTTCCAAATCCGCATTTAATTTTTCCCGATTATATTGATCATCATTGGTAAACCATGACAACCAATTGGTTTTTGAAAGACGAAATTGCTTCACCAACTCTTTTTCGGTAAACGCATGATTGCCGATAATTTTTATTTCTTGAATTTTAGCAACGTCCCCTTCGTAAATAGAAAATTGTACATTAACCAAAGAACCCGCTTCCTCAGTAATATTAGATTCAATTTTTACCCCGTAGCGGCCGCGGCTATAGTAATAACGTTCCAACTCTTTTTCTGCTTGTAAGACAAGCGCCGGATCATATAGTTGCCCTTCAGCCAACCCTATCTCTCGTAAAAGCTTCTTAACTTTATCTTTATCCTTGATCCCAGATAATGTTAGTTTACTAATAGTTGGTCTTTCCGTCACATGAACGACCAAAGTATCACCGTCCCGCGATAGGGTGATATCTTTAAAGAACCCAGTTTTGTAGAGCGCACGAACCGCCTCCGCAGCACTCTCTTGGCTCACGGTTTGCCCAATTTGGACCGGTAAATCGTCTAAAACCGCCCCTTTCGAGATGCGTTGCAATCCAATCACTCGAATTGATTTAACGGTAAAAGATTGAAATGCTTCTGCAGAAAAACAGCATAGTAAACCAACTAAAATTAGAAGTATTGAGTTCTTTTTCATATTCATAGTGACATGATTTCATTCATTAAAAAGACCAGAGTTATCCTAACACAAAAAAATTGATGGTTCACCTCAAAAAATGCGTCAAATCATTATAGAAAGCTAAGATCATAAACCCAACTAAAATAAAACCGCCGATCCAATTGCCGATCCACTGCGCGGTATCCGAAACTCGACGGCCCGTCACGGATTCGTACACGCAATACATAAAATGTCCGCCATCCAGAAGCGGGATTGGTAATAAATTAAAAACGCCTAAGCTAATGCTAATGACCGCCAAAAATTCCAAAAATTGTTTTATACCGATGACAGCAGATTCCCCAGCATATTTAGCGATAATGAGCGGTCCACTAATATGTCGTGCTGAAACTTCGCCCAGGATCATTTTTTTTAAAATTTCCAAGGTTAAAAGAGAGAACTCATCGGTTCGTTTAATGGCTTTTATCAATGCCTCCCCAATTCCATACTCCTGAATGCGCACGAAATTTGTCGGCCATGTCTTTAAAGCTGGAAATTCAACCCCGATAAAACCAATTTCAGGTTGTCCTTCCTCTGAACTTTTTTCACCAGATACTATCGTCAATTTTATTTTCTGCCCGTTTCGCAATACATCAAAAAGAAGCGCTTTTTTTGGATGTAATTGAATATAATGTGTAACTTCTGAACGTGAGTCGACAGGCTTATTATCAACCGCAATAATCAGGTCTTGTTCTTTTAGTCCCGCTTTGGCAGCAGGGTAATCCGGTAACACTTTTCCAACTATTGGTGGAACCGGATCCATCATCACCAATCCTAAATTCTCTAACCAATTCGTATCCAGACTATAATCGTCCGCATGATCCATATTAAACGTTTTCGTCACTGTTGTTTTTTTCTCAGGCTCACGCACCACGATACGGAGTGGTTGGTCATTTCCCATATGCCCTAACAATTCGAGTGAAACCGCCTCCCAACTTGGGGTAGCATGCCCTTCAATAGAAACAATTTCATCGCCTTTTTTTAATCCTGCTAAACCCGCCACAGAATCTTTGGGAACATTTCCTAATATGGGAATAAACACCATAACGCCCATTAAGTAAATTATCCAGGTCGCAAAAATGGCAAATATAAAATTAAAACCAGGTCCTGCTAATAAAACCAACATTCGCGCAAACACAGACTTATGTTTATAGGCAAGATGACGCTCTGCAGGGGGGATAATTTGATCTCCCTCGCCAAATAAAGAAACGTATCCGCCAATCGGGATCAAAGACAATACAAATTCAGTTCCCTGTCGATCATACCAACGAAATAAGGATCTGCCAAAACCAATGGAAAAACGAGATACCTTAATACCCATTCGCCTTGCCACCCAAAAATGACCAAATTCATGAACCGCTATCAATACACCAATAGCCACTAAAAATGCTACTATGGAAATTAACACTTGATACATAAAACCTCTCGCACTAAATTAAATGCTGGAAGAAACCATGGCGTAAATTGTTCCGATCGAAAAGCCAATTCTTGCTCTAACTGCTCTTCAGATATCCAACGAAATCCTTCCACCTCTCTCTCATCCATCACAATGGAATAGTTTCGATCATATTCGCCTATAAAGACATGATCTAATTCATGTTCAGTTAGACCATTGTCAAATCTTGCTCTATATAGAAATTGTCCAATATGGGTCAACGGCATTTCAAGAGACATTTCTTCTTTTAAACGTCGTGTTGCTGCATCAAGAATCGTTTCACCCAAACGAGGATGACTACAGCAGGCATTGGTCCATAGACCGCCGCAATGGTATTTTTTTTGATGACGTTGCTGCAAAAGAAATTCTACTGTATCACCCATTCGCCGATACACAAATATGGAAAAAGCCCGATGTAACAGGCCTAAGCGATGCGTTTTTATTTTTTCTTCTGTGCCAATCATATTATCTTGTTCATCGACCAATATAACGCGTTCTTCTACTATCATTTCTCCTCCTTCTTCTGAAAAGGTGAAATCAGTAGTAGATCAGGAAAGAGTGAAGAGACCCTTTCAATATCCGGCGCTAAAAATAATAGTTTTAAATTAGGGCCTGCGTCCTGCGTAAAATATAACGACAGCCCGTTCGATCGCTGCTGCCAAATAAACTGCTGCGCTGCTAACGTTTGCGGCGTAGAATAGATAATCGCTGGATCCGCCGTCATCATCAAAGCATGCATTGCCAACGCATTCGATTCGGATCTCTCCCCTAATTTGATAAAATCTTGCTCTTCTATAGCCGTCTGGATCGCAAAGAGATCTGCCTGCTGTTTTGCCGGCCACGCTGAATAAAAAGGTGAGGTCAACACTGTTGCTTGCATGCCGGCTCTCGAACTTAAAGGCTTTGGTTTGGGATCCAGCAATAGAATACCAATTCTAAGATCATCCCAACGATTTACAATTGGAACGCCAACACTATCCACTCCATCTTCTCTAGTTCCTGCCTGCCATTCTACAAAACCCTGCCAAAAAGAACGACTGGCGCTGCCACTGCCTAAGCGCGCTAATAAAGATAAAGACGATTTTGGCAATTCCCAGCCAAACAATTGATCCAGTGCCCCGGTCATCTCTGCAAAGCCGCAGG
>JAJZUR010000063.1 GCA_021848375.1 Pseudomonadota bacterium
AGCGAAACGGCGTAAAGCCATTGTGAGCGAGTTGCGAAGCTTCTCGTCTCGCAGAGCGGCCGAGGGCGATGCAGGCGGAGCCTGACGTCGCAAACTTGTGCCTTAATCGAGGATGTGAGGGTTGACCAGGATGGTCCCGTCACATATACCGAGATTTTGGCACACTCTTGCAATAAGGGCTATAAGTTTAAAAACTAGCGCAAATTAGCTGATAAAGTAAGTTCTGAACTAGTACAAACCCTAATTAAAGTAGAAAAATTACAACTTAAATGCTTGATCTTATTTGGATTTTAATTTTAAGGAGCTCTTCCAAAGCCATTTTAAAAAATTGTGTTTGTTTGGGATCGCAAGTTTCCTCAAAAACTTTTGCAATAAATTTTATTGATTCCTTATGGGTTGCTGGTGAATCTTCTAACTTTTTTACCCTTTCCTTAAGCAATTTAAAAAAGTCACCATTAACTTCTATTCCTTGTTTCTTCAAGTATTCTTGCAGCATGGGATGATCTGAATTTCTGAAAAATAAAATTTCAAACTGAACTGCTAAGATTCTCTTATCTAAGCTTTTATCTTGCAAAGCGGAGTGCATTTGAGATGTGTATCTATCCATAAGGGCACCAGCGGGAAGATTTTTGGGACTATAGATATCTTCTTCACCTGGCGAATGAAGATTAATAATACCATTGACTCCTTTAAATATTTTAGGCACATATCCTGTGGCATTATAAGCTTTGCCCATAAATAGCACCTTACCTATTCCAAGGGAAGAAAAAGCAATGTTATACTATAATAAAATAGAATCTAAAGGAGAAAACGAAATGCCTGATCAAGCTTACAAACCCAATTGGCAAAAATGGAAAGGAAAGGTTAATGGTACAAAAATGCAAATTGAGAATGCCCTAAAGGAATTAGGTCGGGATCCTAAAACTACCGCAGAGTTGCAAAAGGTCATCAATAAGCAATCACAGGATAAATTAGCTCAGACATTAGATGAAGCAGACAAAGGCAAAGGATACACCCATTACTAATCACTTAGTCTGTCCACCCATTTGTGTGTAAGTATTCACCAGCATGCTCAGGCTCTCAGTATATGGGAGAGCATCCAAAACAGTGGGTTGATGAAAAACTTGAATACTGAAATTGATATAATACTATTTACAAGCACTGCCGCGGCATAATAAATACAATGGATGATTGCCTAGGTGATATTCTTTACTGATTTTTGTATTGTCAACATCTTTGGTATTCGAAATTAAAAAACCTTCTTTCCAATTAGGATCTGGTTTTTTAAGAATGGATTTTGGCATCGTAATAACATCCAGATTGGCAACAACGCTTAATCCCGTCGCGGAGTAATCATCGGCGTATAACGGTTGGTTGTGCGTAATCGTCAAAATATCTTTTGCAACGGCTTGATAATCACCACGATAATGTTTTTCATAATAGGGGAAACCCCAGAATCCAATGACGTAACGCAGCGCAATTGCAACAGCAAGCCAAACAAAAACGATTTTTATTTTTGCTTCACCCAATTTCCACAATAGACTGGTAAACATCAATGCCAAAAATGGATATAAGGGCATGATATAGCGGATATGGGATTCCGGCGCTAACCAATACGGCAGATAATTAAGCCCAAATATCCACGCCCCTGTCATCACCTGATAATCGAACAGTGGCGCTAGGGGTTGTTTCTTAACGATCCTTTTCAGTAAAAAATAAAGCAAAAGTAAACCAATCGGTAGGGTTCGAACAAAGGTTTCCAGCGGATACAAAGTCAATTTTAAAAAATACTCTCGGACACTAACGAGATTCCACTTCGCAATTAATGCGTAAAGCATGCCGCCTGCATGCGCCCCTTCACTAATATAAATATTCCACACAATGGGAAATAGAAGCGCGATGCCATGGGCGCACAGTGATTGTGGTTTCAATAATAGGGTGCGCGTTGCAGGTTGCCGCGACCATAACACGATAATGGCTGCGCCATAAAAAATATACCCGGTTAATGCCTTGGTTAAAAAAGAAGCGATTAACCCCAAACCGGCTAACCAAAATAAATGACAACGCCTTTCTTGCACAGCTATCCATAAGGAAGCGATAGCGCCAAACACAAACAATGAAAACAAAGGATCCGCGTATGCCAACCAACCGCGACGGTATAATACATCGCTGCTCATATAAACCAATGCGCAAAAAAGCGAGAAGGTGCGATTCTTAAATAGTTTTTGCACAAACCATATTAACAGTATGCTGGTCAGAAACGTCGCCATCGCAGCCACAATCCGCGAAGCGATTAAAATATGATCCCAACCAAGACCATAAGCCAATGGAATAATGAACCAGTTGAAGAGCGGGGGACGGGCATAATTCTCGCCGTATTGAGTTGGGACCCCCCACTCATGATTGACCACCATTTCCATGGACGTAATGGTATAAACCGCCTCTTCCCCCTGATAGGGCAACCCAATTGTGGTCAGAAAGCTAAGTTGAGCCAATATAAACCATAGCCAAAATTGGCGAGGGATCTTGTATAATGGGAGCAGTTCAGTCTTTATCATGGATAAAAAATTAAGCTTTCTATGTTAAAAAATAGTCATCTTTCCGTTGTGGTTCCCGTATATAACGAGGCTACCATAATTACCACTTTTCACCAACGCTTAACGGCAGTATTGGCAGCTTTGCCATTCACTTCAGAAGTTATTTATGTAAACGATGGCAGCACTGACAACAGTTTTAATATATTAAAATCCATACAAGAGCAGGATCAGCAAGTTGCCATTGTCGATTTAAGCCGAAATTTTGGAAAAGAAATCGCTCTATCAGCAGGTCTTGATCACACCAGCGGTGACGCTGTTATCGTCATCGATTCCGATCTACAAGATCCTCCTGAACTTATCCCAACGTTAATTAAACAATGGCAACAAGGCTATGACGTTGTTTTTGCGCGACGTGTTTCACGACAAGGGGAAACATGGTTTAAAAAATTGACAGCCCACCTTTTTTATCGATTGCTGCACAAAATGAGCCCAATTCGTATCCCAATTGATACGGGCGATTTTCGTCTATTAAGCCGCCGTGCCGTAGAGGCATTACGACAGTTCCGAGAGACGCATCGTTTTATGAAAGGCCTTTTTGCCTGGGTCGGATACCCACAAATTGCAGTGCCTTATGAACGAGATGCAAGATTTGGCGGAAAAACAAAATGGAATTATTGGAAACTCTGGGATCTCGCCATCGAAGGCATCACTTCTTTTAGTATTGTTCCGTTAAAGTTCGCAACTTATTTTGGGTTTACAACAGCCATTGGCGCTTTTATTTATGCGTTAGTTATTATTTATAAGACACTGATGTTTGGCGAACCAGTTCAGGGTTATCCTTCATTAATGGTAGTGATTTTATTCTTAGGCGGGATCCAACTGATTACGCTCGGCATCATGGGAGAGTACGTGGGGAGAACCTTTGTTGAAACCAAACAACGCCCACTCTACCTAATCAAACATTATTTGCCTGCGAGTTTTTTAGACTCCAAGGAAATGATATGATTCAACACCAATGGCACAGCCTGTTCACTCCCCGCTAACTTTGCAGATATCTTATAACTTCCGGTAGGCCCGTTCACAAAAATTACGGGGCTCTCCGTAATCTGATAGGCATTGGCAATCGCAGTTGCTTTACTGATGTCTTTATTAATACTAAAAGACTGAAATAAATCTAAAAATTTCTTCTCCGGCACCCCATGCTGCACAAAAAAAGCGCTCAATAATTTCTCTTCTCCCAAATCGATCTTTTTTTGTTGAATATCTGCAAAAAGATCAGGTTCTAATGATTCCAATTTCCCAAGGGATTTTGCAATATAATAGGCCTTAGCCAATACCTCAAATTTTTTATTCCAACACAACGGAAAACGAAAATAAACCACATTTTCAGGCTTATGCTTTTGCCACGATTCCATGATCGGCCGCAAACGCGCACACCAAAAACAACCGTAACTGAAAAATTCGATGACTTGAATCTTATGCGGATTTTCCGACATCAGATCCTGTATACTCTTGTTGGCAAGGATTTCAGGTTTAATGCGCTGATAATGTTTGCCTTCTTCATAGTTAATCACCGGAGGAGGCGTCGTTAAATCAGGCAACGTTCCCGTTGGTTCTGATGCCAACCCCAATACTGAAAAAAAACCACAAAGGCACAATAAACCGATTTTAATGAAGACCTGATACATAATTACCTACCGCTTCTCTTTCCTCGTCTGACATTCGTTTACTAATATCACGCATGATCGCGTTTGGATCGTTTGCCCGCGTTCCTGCTTTAAAATCTTCCAATTGCTGAATCACATAGCCGGGTTGTTGTCCACTGAGAGGTGGAAAGCCCGCTGGTATATTCCCTTCCCCTTTTGCACTATGACAGGCGCTGCAAGCAGGCACCCCGGTCTTACTATTTCCGCCACGATAAATTTTTTCCCCGGGCAACACCCATTGTGATGCAGTGGATCCAGCCGTTCGCTTTTGACTTGCAAAAAAAGCGGCCAAATCTGCAATATCCTGATCGGATAAACCCTGAACAATGGCATACATAACAGGATTAAATCGAGTTCCCTTGTCACCTTTGCGATATTCTTTTAATTGCTCGATGAGGTATTTTTCAGGTAACCCAGCAATTTTTGGCCATGCGGGAACGCTGCTATTGCCATCCGCGTTGTGACAGGCAACACAAGCCGTTGATTTTTGTCGTCCTGCATCCGCATTCCCGACAAGGACTGTGTCGGCTATTGCTTTTGGGATCAAAAAAAAGCAGACTATCCCTACCCCTAACCATTTCCAAAACATTAAAAAAGCTCCAAAACCATTTTGTTCATCTGTTAGAACCGTTATCATGATACCCAATGGATACCGTAAACTACAACCAAATAAAATTCTTAAAAAGCGCCCAAGAATCAAGCAATCTCCCCCCGGATCTCGGGGCTGAAGTAGCTTTTGCAGGGCGCTCCAACGCTGGAAAATCAAGCGCTTTGAACGCTATCACTGGCGTGCATCGCCTCGCGCGAACGAGTAAAACACCCGGTCGGACTCAGTTAATCAACTTTTTTCAACTGGATCCCAATCGCCGCCTCGTCGATTTACCCGGTTACGGTTATGCCAAAGTTCCTGAGAAAGTAAAACTACACTGGCAAAGATTTCTCTCTGAATATATCGCACAACGACAATGCCTGAAAGGGATAATATTGATGATGGATATTCGCCATCCTTTAACGCCGCTTGATTGGCAAATGATTGAATGGGCAGGCTCTTATCAACTCCCCCTACATATATTATTAACGAAAGCTGACAAACTTAAGAAGGGCATTGCCCGCCAAACATTATTATCCGTGCAAAAAACGCTTAGTGGCTATGAAGACTGGATCAGTATTCAATTATTTTCGGCGTTCTCTGGAGATGGAATTATTACTGTTCATGAAGTGCTGGACAAATGGCTACAGCCATAAAAAGTGCTTTCACCACTTCCTATAGAGTAAGACCATTTTTAACTCAATTAGTTCCTAACGGTGCGCTTCATCCCAATTATCCCCGATCCCTATCCCAACCTGTAGGGGAACTATCAAAGGAAGCACATTTTCCATAATGTTTTTAATACCTTTTGTTACTTCGTTTAATATTTCATCTGACACTTCAAAAACCAGTTCATCGTGAACCTGCATAATCATTCGCATATTCAACTTTTGGTCGGTGATCCATTCTTCAAGTCTGATCATCGATAATTTAATCATATCTGCATTGGTTCCTTGCATTGGCGCATTTATAGCGGCACGTTCCGCTGCACGTCGACTATTGACATAAGGCGATTTCAGATCGGGTAAATACAACCGCCGTCCTAATAAAGTTTCTACATATCCTGTTTCTAACGCCCGATGTCGGATCTGCTCCATAAAACGTTTTACGTTGGGGAAACTTGCAAAATAACGTTCTACTTGTTTTTCTGCTTCTTCTCGTTTAATACCCAATTGCTTTGCCAAACCAAAAGCAGACATCCCGTACATTAAGCCAAAATTAATGGCCTTAGCATTGCGACGTTGCTCTGGTGTAACTTCATCAAGATTTACGCCAAATACCGCTGCAGCTGTACTTTTATGAATATCTTCTCCAGTAGCAAATGCTTGGTGTAAACCAGGATCATTAGACAAATGCGCCAAGATCCGTAATTCGATTTGAGAGTAATCGGCAGAAACCATTTTATAACCTTTCGGCGCAATAAAAGCACTGCGGATTTTGCGTCCTTCTTCGCTTCGAATAGGAATATTTTGCAAATTTGGATCACTTGAGGACAATCTTCCGGTTGCGGTCGTTGCTTGATGATAAGAGGTATGTACGCGACCTGTCTTCTGGTCAATTTGATCAGGTAATTTATCCGTATAGGTAGTTTTTAATTTACTTAAGCTTCGATATTCCAAAATAATTTTGGGCAAAGGATAATTTTCTGCCAGTTCCTGCAACACAGATTCGGCAGTAGAAGGCTGACCGGTTGGGGTTTTTTCCAAGGTTGGCAATTTAAGTTTTGTAAATAGTATTTCTTGCAGTTGTTTGGGTGAATTTATATTAAACGCTTCACCAGCCATTTGATGCGCTGTTTCCTCCAATTCACTTAATCTTTCTCCGAGTTCTTTGCTGTGCTGATGAAGCAATTCTGGATCAATCAATACGCCACCGCGCTCCATACTAGCTAAAATGGGTATTAACGGCATTTCAATGGTTTCAAATACCGCTTTTTGTTTGGGTAGATCCTGCAATAGCGGCCAAAAGTGTTGATGCAATCTTAAGGTAATATCCGCGTCTTCTGCGGCATAAAAACTAGCCTTTTCTATTGGAACCTGATTAAAACTGACTTGCTTTGCACCCTTACCTGCGACGTCTTCAAAAGTCACTGTCTGATGGCCTAAGAGGCGTCTAGCCAACGTATCCATATCATGACGACTTGCTGTACTATTTAAAACATAGGATTCTAACATCGTATCAAAAGCAATACCCCGTAAGTTAATCCCATGATTGGCTAAAACTTCCATATCATATTTTAAATTGTGCCCAATTTTTCGATATTTTTTATTTTCCAATAGGGGTTTCATTTTCTCAAACACCCATTCCCGAGATAATTGTTCTGGTGCGCCTTCATAATCATGCGCGAGCGGAATGTAAATCGCTTCCGTGGGATTAATTGCAAATGAAACCCCCACAATTTCTGCTGCCATATAATCCAAACTGGTGGTTTCAGTATCAAAGGCAAATTGATCTGATTTTTCTAATCGTTCAAGCCATCTTTCAAAGTCCGCTTTCTTGAATATCGTTTGATAATTTATACCACCTGTCGTGGTGTGCGCTGCATGCAGAACCGAAGATCCACTCTTGCTATCTATTTTTAATTCTTCCTCCTCTAACGCTTTTAACCAGTTTTTAAATTCTAATTCTGTATATAATTTTTTTAATACATCGTAATTGGGTTTCTCTAATCTCAATTGATCAGGTTTATAGGGAACCGCAATGTTCATTTGTATCGTCACCAGTTCTTCAAAGAGTGGTAATTTGTCGAGAGAATCTCTCAGATTTTCACCAACTTTCCCGGCAATTTCAGCGGCATTTTTGATGATACCTTCCAGACTGCCATATGTTTGCAGCCATTTTACGGCCGTTTTTGGCCCAACCTTTGGAACGCCAGGAATATTATCAACCGTATCCCCAATTAACGTTAAGTAATCAACGATCTGCTCTGGCGGCACTTCAAATTTTTCAATTACTTTCTTTCGATCAAAAATATCATTTGACATCGTATTGATTAAAAATATTTTGTCATCCACCAGTTGTGCAAAATCTTTATCTCCTGTCGAAATCAGGGTAAAAAGCCCGGCCTTTTTCGCTTCGCCCGCCAGGGTGCCAATAATATCATCTGCTTCTATGCCTGGCATCACAATCAAAGGGAACCCCATCGCTTTAATAATGGCATGTAAAGGCTCGATTTGCTGCTGCAATTCATCTGGCATTACAATACGATTTGCCTTGTAGGCTTCATAACGGGCATGCCGAAAATTCTTTTCTTTGCTGTCAAATACGACCGCCATATTAACCGGATGGTATTCAGTGATGAGCTTACGCAGCATATTCACTACTCCAAAAATTGCACCAGTTGGCTGCCCCTTAGAACTGGTTAACGGCGGCAGGGCATGGTAAGCCCGAAATAGATAGGAGGATCCATCCACTAAAATAAAGGGGTTTTTAGGAATTAATGCCATAAATAACTCAAAAATTAACTTTTAGAACCTCTAATTATGCCTTGCTATTCTATACTTAGAAAGTAGTTATCATACAGACTTCGTTAATGGCGATGACCTATTATGAATTACCTATATATTATCTAGTCGATCCTGAAAAGGCTAATTTTGACTAAAAAAGCTGGTTATTCTTGAAAAAATGGGCGTAAAATATTGCAATGTTTTCATAAATTTTAAAGGAAAGCTT
>JAJZUR010000064.1 GCA_021848375.1 Pseudomonadota bacterium
AGCCCTATCCACGTAAATTTGGCTCTAATGCTAACAGGCCAACGTTGAAACTCTCGCATAACCGCCCTATCAAAAAAGTCTACCGACCAACCCATATAATGCTCTCAAACTATAACAAATTTTACATTAGCAAATAATGAATGGGTTAATAATTGTGACTATAACCTAGGATATTTATCTCAAAAGAGTAAAGTAAATAATGCTCAATAACGAATTAAAGCAGTGCCCCACGTCAAACCGCCGCCGAATGCTTCTAATAATAAATGTTGGCCGCGTTTAATCTTTCCACTGCGAATACCCGCATCTAATGCAAGGGGAACAGAAGCGCCTGAGGTATTGCCATGCTCTGTTAGCGTAATAATAACGCGTTCCATCGGTAAACCAAGCTTATCTGCTGTCGCTTTTATAATCCGGATATTCGCCTGATGTGGCACTAACCAATCGATATCGTGTACCGTTAAATGATTATTTTTTAAGGTTTTGCTCGCGACTTCTTCTAACTTCATCACGGCCAATTTAAAAACGGCACTCCCTTCCATCTGAATAAAAGCTCCCGGTTTATTATCGACATATAAAATATCTTTTTGGTAACCATCAGCGCCTATCTCCGTTGATAGTATACCTGGCTCATCTGACGCTGCAAAGGCCACCGCACCAGCGCCATCGCCAAACAAAACACAAGTTCTACGATCTTGCCAATCAACGAGCTTCGACATTACCTCACTGCCAATCAAGAGCGGTCGTTTAGCCATTCCAGAGCGAACAAATTGATCGATGACGCTTAAACCATAAATAAAACCACTACAAGCTGCTTGTACATCAAAAGCCGGACAAGGAGGAATGCCTAATTCTTGTTGAATAAGACAGGCAGTAGAGGGAAAAAATTTATCGGGCGTACAGGTAACCACCACAATCATATCGATATCTTTGGGAGAGAGATCTGCCGCTTCTAACGCCTTTTTGGCCGCTATCGTACCCATCCGTGTAGTCGTTTCTGTTGTAGAAGCGATATGTCGCGCCGCAATACCTGTCCGTTCGACAATCCATTGATGGGATGTTTCCACGGTTTTGGAAAGTTCTTCATTGGTTAAGATTTTTTTGGGAAGGTATGAACCGGTTCCCAAAATTTTGGAATAATTCATACAGGAGAATAATTTCCTAATTGAATGGCCAATTGATTTTGAATTTTTTCGGGAACGTTTTTTTCCACTTCTAACATTGCCACCCGAATGGCCATCCCAAAGGCTTTTTGTTCTGCATTCCCATGACTTTTGATCACTATGCCTTTTAACCCTAAAAGACTTGCGCCATTGTAGCGACTGGGATCTAAGCGTTTTGTTAGGGCACGCAATATAGGGGCCGCAATCAGTGCTGCCAATCGAGCTAACCAGGAACGCGTAAATTCTTCCTTCGCCATTTTTAGCACCATTTTAGCCAAACCTTCGCTTGCTTTTAAGGCCACGTTTCCAACAAAACCATCACATACCACCACATCCGCAGTGCCTTTGTAAATATCATCGCCCTCTACAAACCCTAAATAGTTGATACCACATTGATTATTTTTTAAAAGCTCTGCTGCTTTTTTAACCGTTTCGCTACCTTTAATGGCTTCAGAACCCACATTCAAAAGTCCAACGGTTGGATTGGGATGATTATCCACTGCCATGGCTAACACCGAACCCATTACAGCAAATTGAAAAAGATCTTGCGCTTCACAATTCACATTGGCGCCAAGATCAAGCACATGGACATGTCCCACCATACTGGGTAAGGAATATATAATGGCCGGTCTATCGACGCCCGGCAACATCTTTAACACAAAACGAGCGGTTGCCATCAGTGCACCGGTATTGCCCGCACTGACGCAAGCCTCAGCGACGCCTTCTTTCACTAAATTTATAGCGACGCGCATAGAAGAATCACGCTTTTGACGCAAAGCATTGGCAGGCGATTCGCCCATATCAACTACTTGAGTGGCATTTCGAATTAAAAGACGAGAATTGTTGAGACCACCACAAAGACGTAATTGATGTTCGATAAGCTCTTGCTTACCAACCAAAATGACTTGTAAATTAGGATACGCGGCTACCGCTTCTGCAGCCGCGGGCACAATCACGCGTGGTCCGTGATCGCCCCCCATTGCATCGAGTGCGATACATATCGACCGCAATGTTCTTACTCTTCTTCATCTTCAGATTTTTGAACGGTCGCTACAACCTGGCGTCCTCTATAGAATCCATTGGGCGTAATATGGTGACGGCGATGGATTTCACCGGTTTCAGAATCAATGGATAGGTTTGCAGCTGTCAGTTTATCATGTGAACGGCGCATTCCGCGCGTCGAACGGGTTCTGCGGCTCTTTTGCACAGCCATGGATATTTCCTCTATATAAATTTAGTTTGAAAACAAAATCATTTCACCGCGGCTAGTACTCAACTAACCAGCAAAAAGCTTACTGGCTTTGGGATAAGTTGTCAACGCATCCGGTAAGCAGTATCAGTACAACGTTGCTTTATGGCGCTTTTCGTGCTATTCAGTTCCCTTAAGTTATTAAATAGGTAATATTGCTTTTATGGCCCACCCCACACACCCTTATATTCTCAAATGGTCGAAATTAATCGCGCCCAACGTTCGACATTTATCCTTTGTGCGTGAAGATAATGCCCCGTTACCTTTTAAAGCAGGTCAATTCATTACCTTGCACATCGAAAGCCCAAATAAAGTCGTACATCGCAGCTATAGTATTGCCAATGTTCCCAATCAAGATAATACCATTGAACTTGCCTGTGCTTATGTTGAAGGCGGCATAGCTTCAGGGATCCTCTTTGCGCTAAACCCAGGAGACGCTATATCGGCAAGCGGTCCTTACGGACTCTTTACACTAAAAGAAGAACGCCCAAAGCGCTATATCTTAATAGCAACCGGCACCGGCATAACTCCCTATCGTTCAATGCTGCAAGAGATCAAAACTCGCATAGTCAATGCGCATCCGGAATTGCAAATTGCCTTAGTATTTGGAATCCGAAACCGCAGCGAAGTATTGTTTAAAGATGAATTTTTGGCTTTTCAAGCAAAACATTCGCAATTTCGTTTTTACGCTTGTTACAGTAAAGAAACGCCTGCTGATTTACAGCCTTTTGAACGCTTAGGTCACGTACAAACCACGTTTCCAGAACTAAACCTCGATCCCAACCAAGATATCGTTTATCTGTGCGGGAATCCGAATATGATCGATGATACCTTTTCGTTATTGACCAATAATGGGTTTGACAAGAAGAACGTACGTCGAGAAAAATATCTGTTTTCGAAATAGAGTTAGGTTGTCGTTTCTAACCAATAGACGACAATTGCTACCACTAAAGCAATAATGGCAATTGCCGCAATGCCATCCGCTGCATCGTCGGATAATTTTGATTTATTCGCCATGCCACTGTCTCCCTGACATCTTTAAATTTGATCGTCTTCCCAAATGACGCGTGAGCGCTGTGGCGCTGCACTATTATCTCTTAGGGCATTAAGCTCTCGATACTTTGCTTCTTCTGCACCCCGAGCAACCGAACTAGCCTTCGATTGATGATCAAACTCACGCAAAAATCGATCAATTTCACTGACATAACCCTTTAAAATGGGTTGCTTGCGCCAAAATACCATCCGGATTTCTCCCCAGCCTCTCTTAGCCTCAACAGTAAGGATCTTTCCCTGTAGTATGATCGGTTATATCCCGAATTTCTACTATTTCAGGAAATTTTTCTTTTAAGGTTTTTTCGATCCCATGTTTTAATGTAATGTTAGCCATACCGCACCCATGACAACCACCACCAAATTGTAATATTACTATTTTTTCTTCCAGAAGATCTACTAAACTTACCTTGCCGCCATGACCCGCAAGCGAGGGATTAATTTCCGTGTCAATCACATGTTGGATCTTCTCCCGTAAAGAACTGTTATTGTCCAACAGCCGTCCCTTTAGATAGGGTGCTTTGATTGATAATTGGCCTGATAAGCCATCTTCTTTAAAATCAATGATCCCATCAGTCAATGCGCCTTCAGAGGCTTTTTCAATAAATATCGTAAAGTCTAGAAACGGGATGGCGAAGTCATCTTCCGCTTCTTCACCCGCAGGACAAAAAGTGATGGACACTTCGGCATGCGCCGTCAAGGGATTGGCAACGAATATCCGTAGGTTCATCCCCTCTGTTTCTTCCTTTTGCAAAAGACTTCTAAAGTGGTTCTCCGCAGCTTTCGTCACAGTAACGAACTCTGACTTTAACTCGCTTTCAACCTCAGCCGCCATATCTTCTCCCAAGCCTCGTTTGGTCATCTAAATCATTGTACCAAAAACAAGAGCGAAGATAAAACCCACTCATAAAAAACTTGTCTAATTGAGGATCTACAAGTATCCTTATTCCGTCCAGTAGTTGAAAAGGATTTTCAATGATAAACAAAGGAGGGATCCTGGTGACAACGGTACATCAAATTAACATGAGCCTTAAGCTTCAACAGCAACAGCAAAATTTGGCAGACATCGCAAATTATCAAAGGCTTCGAGTAAATGCAGAGCAAGCTGTAAAGCCCCTTCAATTCACCCAGCGTCTTACGAATCATTTACCTCAATTGCCCGCAATAACCACAGAAGAGCGCGAAGATTTGATGTTTAACTACATTACTTCACAAACTAAGTTCCTATCTCAACAAAGCCCGGAAATGCGAGAAAGAACTCAAAAGCTTCTCCGCCATTACATAGAACTTTATGTAAACAATCCAAGTCAGTATCCAATCGATCCGAACCACCCCATCCACCCCATCATTCATCAAGCTGGCGATCAACTGTTTAAAGGATCCCCTCGACCTAAACGATAAGTAAAAAAATTATCCATGTCCCTTGCATCCCTTCCCTTAGGTATTATATGATTGCCCTACTATGCTACTAAACTAGTACAATAGCATGCAGATACACTTAAAGAAGGCTCGAAAAAGCCTCCGGGATAATGGTCATGAGCAGTTTATTCGATACCACAAAGGCAGAAGTATCGCTTTACGAAGCAATACTGGCACTCAAATCTGCTGAGGAATGCGCCTCATTCTTTCATGATCTCTGCACCCCAGCAGAAAACATGGCCATGCGCGAACGCTGGCGAGTTGCCCAACTGTTAAATCAACGCCAACTCTCCTATCGTGAAATTCATCAAAAAACCGGGGTGAGCCTCGCTACCATTGGGCGTGTAGCGAGATTTTTAACACAAGAGCATTATCACGGCTATCGGCTGGTACTCGATAGAATCCAGCAAGAGGGTAAATAATATGTCATTTTATTCTAAATTAAAGTGGTTAACGCTATCGTCCCTTGGGATAATGGCTTTTTTTGCCGTGGATCTGAGTCTGTCTGCCCCTAAAAAAGTGACCCGAATCGCTATCATACAGATTGTCGAACATTTAGCCTTAAACCAAACCCGTCAGGGGATAATGGATACTTTAAAAGATCATGCGATTCAAATTGATTATCAATCAGCCCAGGGTAACAGTGCACTAGCCACTCAAATCGCACAGCAATTTGTAGGTTCCTCTCCTGCCGTTTTGGTTGGTATAGGAACCACAGCTTCTCAGGCGCTCATTTCTGCTGATCAATATCGCAAGATCCCAATTGTCTTTAGCTCGGTAACCGATCCCGTTGGCTCAAAGATCGTACAAAATCTGAAACATCCAGACGGAATTGTCACAGGGGTATCCAATTTTATTGATCCCGCGTTGCAATTTGATTTTATGAAAAAACTAATGCCAACGCTGACACGTGTGGGTATTATTTATAACGCAGGCGAAGCAAATTCAGTTGCCCTTGTCGAACAAATGAAAAAAATCGCCAAAGAAAAAAATCTCATCCTTCGACTCGCAACGGCAAATACCAGCGTCGATGTTGTTGAAGCCACACACAAACTTATCCCTGAAGTTCAAGCGATTTTTATTAATAATGATAATACTGCTTTATCCGCTTTTGATTCTATTATCAAGATTAGTACCAAAGATAAAATTCCGGTATTTTGCAGTGATATTGACATGATTGATCGCGGCGCATTCGCCGCGCTCGGTCCTAACCAATATGCAATCGGTAGACAAACTGGACAATTAATATTGGCCATTTTAAAGGGAGACAAGCCGAGTGCCCTTCCCATTCTATTTCCTGACAAAACAGTCATGCGCTTTAATCTGGAACAAGCCAAAAAACTCGGCATTACGATTCCGGATACGCTTTTACAATCACAGCAAACTGAGACAAACCAATCATGAACATGATCCAATTTTTAGGCGCCGTACAGATGGGTCTAATATATGCCCTAGTCACCTTAGGCGTGTATCTTACTTTTCGGTCCATTAATTTTCCAGATCTGACCATCGATGGTTCTTTTCCCTTGGGCGCCGCCGTTGCTGCATCCTTAATCGTCAGCGACGTTAATCCCTTTACCGCAACGCTTATTGCAACGTTAGCCGGCGCCCTCGCTGGATTTGTGACTGGATATTTACACGTGCGTTGGAAAATTTTAGGGCTGCTCGCCGGAATTTTAACCATGACCGCGTTATATTCTATTAATTTGCGCATCATGGGACGCCCCAATATTGCTCTATTAACTGAACCAACGGTCTTTAGCTTTCTCACGGGTTCAAATGGGATCCTCTATGGCATTGGCGCCATTGTGCTCGTTATCGGCTATCTTCTCTATCGATTTTTGACAAGCCAATTTGGATTAGCCCTACGAGCAACCGGTAATAATATGCGAGTCAGTCCCTCTTATGGTATTAATGTTGGCTTTATGATCCTAATTGGTCTTGGTGTGAGCAATGGTCTTGTTGCGCTTGCAGGCGCTTTATTTGCGCAAGCGCATGGCTTCGCCGATATCTCGATGGGCAGTCTTACGCTTGTCACGGGGCTTGCTTCGGTTATCGTGGGAGAAAGTCTATTTCATAGCAACCATATGGCCATTGTCGTCATCAGTTGTATTTTAGGTTCTATTTTATATCGTTTAGCCATTATGTTAGCCTTAAATTCACAAATTGCAGGACTCCAAGCCTCCGATCTTAATCTTATTACCTCAGTCTTAATCATCATGGCGATGCTCATTCCACAAATCCGACAAAAATTTCCGCTAAAATCAAGGCGGTCCTTATGATTGAACTGAAAGACATTTGTGTAACCTTTGCTAAAGGAACCCCCTTACAAAACACGATTTTTGATCATTTTAATCTACAGATAAATACCGGTGAATTTGTGACTGTCATTGGTGGGAATGGAGCCGGAAAATCTACCCTCATGAATATTATATCGGGTGAATTGCTGGCGGACGCAGGGAGCATTACTTTAGACAATATGAATGTATCCCATTGGTTAGCACATCAACGCGCAAAATTAATTAGTCGCGTATTTCAAGATCCTTTGCTCGGCAGTTATGCCGATCTTTCTATTGAAGAAAACTTAAGCCTCGCCTATTCACGCGGCAAACCCCGCACTCTCTGCCCAGCCGTTACTGAAGCAACTCGCAGCATCTTTCGCGAAAACCTACAACACATCGGCATTGGTTTAGAAGATCGTTTAACGGATAAGATGGGTTCTCTTTCAGGCGGACAACGCCAAGCGGTAAGCCTCGTTATGGCTACTTTACGCCCCTCTAAAATATTATTATTAGACGAACATACGGCAGCGCTTGATCCTAAAATGGAACGCCTTATTCTTAGTTTAACTCAAAAATTAATTACCGAAAAAAAATTAACTGCTTTAATGATTACGCATTCTATGTCCCAAGCACTAGAGTATGGCAACCGTACGCTAGTGATGCATCACGGCAATATCGTAAAAGATTTAATTGGATCAGAGCGAGATCATTTAAAGGCAACAGATTTAGTCGAGTTTTTCTAAATTCGATGATACCCTGCACTGTTTTTTTTCGACAGGCTCTTTGATGGAGGTGTCATCCGATGCATCCCGCCCTCTTTTTCTGTTTACTGCTTGTTTAGCTTCTCCTCGCCCAATTAAATAGTTCCATAACCACATAATACCAGCAGGAATGTAATTTTCTTTAGGCGCAGCATTGATAGTTTCTATGGCTTTTGCCTTTTTTTCAGGATTCCGAATATTTTCCACCACTTTTACGCCATCATCCTTTATTTGCCTTAAAACAGGATCAATCCCATATGATTGAAAAATGAGGGTCACATTTATATGACTTAATTCAGGATCTAATCTTCGTCCCGCCTCTGCTTCGCTGATTATTTCGCCGTTATTGGAGTCAAGAACCAAGCCAATCCTTCTTTTTAATTTATTCTCTATAGGTT
>JAJZUR010000065.1 GCA_021848375.1 Pseudomonadota bacterium
ACAATTTCTCGAATGTTATAATATTAAAGATTAATTTATTTGAATATGAATTCTTTTCAACACCATGCGCTGAAATAATGAGCCTTTACAAAAGAAGAGAAATGAAAAGTTTAATAATTATAAATGCTCTGCTACAATCACCGCTTTAAGATGAACGATTTGATAAATTAGACACAAAAACAATGCGCACATCCCCCTCATCAGAGAGCAAGATATGCGCGCCGTTTGGTAAATACTTGCGTATTTACCTTTGGGCCCTCTTTCATTTACACTACAGGCGTGAGCTCACTATTTCTTGTTTAGCATCATGTAGAGTTTATACAATCCCGAAAGACCTACTAAACCGTAGATAATACGGGTCACTACACTGGCATCTCCAAAAAATGCTGCTACTACGTTATAGTGAAATGCACCAACCAGTCCCCAGTTAAGAGCACCGATGATGATCAGGGCAATTGCAATATATTTTACATAGTGCATTACACCCATTTCACTAACCTCCTATACATACTCCCTTCTAATTAAACTTCCTCAAATGTAATTATATCAGCGAATCTAGAAAAAATGCTGGGTTTTTAAACAACTTGGTTTATCACGACGCGTAATTTGACAGCTAGATTAGTGTGTATGTAAGCTTGATGAACAGCAAAAATGGTTGACAAACTCAGTTAAGTTCTTCATTATGCTGACTTCATCGATCTTTATTAAAGGAGTTAAAAACATGAAGTTACCCGTTTTATTTACCCTTCTTATTTCTGCTTGTCTTTTGAGTGGTTGCGCCTCTATTACTGGCTCATCCGGTCAAAATTTAGCCGTTGAAGCAAGAACACCTTCTGGAGAATTAATTACTGATGCCAAGTGCAAATTATCTAATGATAAAGGAACTTGGTTCGTAAATTCACCCGACACAGTAACAGTACAAAAATCTGGAGCAGATCTACATGTCGTTTGCCAAAAAGATGGTTTTGAACCTGGTAGCGTAAAATCAGTTTCCAGAGCTAATGCTGGCATGTGGGGAAATGTAATATTAGGTGGTGGCGTTGGCGCCATTATCGATCATAGCAAAGGAACTGCTTACAACTATCCAAATTCTATTCAAGTGAAAATGGAACAGTTGAGCAGAGCTGATAAAAAAGAGAAAATAAAAAATTCCTAATACATTAGTGATTTTTTTGGCGTGCCCATACAATTTGTATGGGCATTTTTAAACATTTGTTATACTTCTTTACCAAAGCGTGCATTGGGAATATGAAGAAAATGCACCATTAACCGCGTTATAAAGGCTCCACAAATAGTTATGATTACTGCATATTGAATGTACTCTGATTCGGCATAGCGCGCGCTCACCGTAATAAATACTGATAAGAAGAAGCCCCATAAGATCGCAATTTCACCATATAACTCTCCTTCTAATGCGGCAATGTAGAGCGTTTTACTGATCATATCACGTAAGATACCGCCGCCTGCTCCGATTAAAAAGGCAAAAAATGGCCCCCAAAGCCATAAAGGATCCACTTTGGCAGATAACGAAACAATCACTCCCGTCACCGAAAACATAGCAAGTCCTATTGCATCCGTAATAACAAGAATAGCGCCCGCTTCGTGTCGAATATCGTCTTCGATCTCTCCAGAGATATGATAGCGGCGCCGAAAATGTGTTAATAATTTGATAATAATAAAGCCAATAATAACCGTGAATAAAACGCACATTAAGTAGATTGGCGATTGCAGTGCGCCAACGGGGTTACGACCGAAGATAACGTCTCGCATTAATCCCCCGCCTAAAGAAGGTAAAATCGCTAAAATTAATGCACCGAAAAGGGTGGTTTTTTCTTTAAAAGCAATAATGAGCCCTGAGATAGCAAACGCAATCGTACCCAAGACTTCGGTAAATCTAAACCAACCAGCATCCTCAGTTTGCAAAAACAAAATTGGATATAAATACCAGGCAACAATTTTTTGATATTTATCACTACTATTTAGCCTGCTGATAGCAGCATTATATTTGCTGACCAATTCTGGAGATACCGTCTTTTTACTAAATAAAATATAAACAGGATGTTTTCCTTGTAAGCGATGCTCGGAAATATCTCTACCAACATCCAAACGCCATATCATCGTTGCGCCCACAATCCTATCTGACAAAAAGCCATCTATCTTGTGTTCAATTAACAAATTTAAGCTTTGATAATCATTGTTCGTTTTAATAATGATATCTTTATTAGCGGGATCGGCGATATAAGCATTAATAAGCGGATCTGCATAAATATAGCCAGATCCCACAGCCAATCTAAACTTTTTTTGTTTTAGATAATTTAATAGTTCAGCATTGGTTTTGAAATTAAGATTTTTTAAAATATTTCTTGGCACAAAAAGAGAATCCTCTTCGTCTCGATAGGGTGTAGAATAATAGGCATAGGCGGCGCGCTCTTCGGTATAAAATGCACCCATGGCAAAATCTTTTTTTCCATCTTTTATATCTTGCTGCAAGATATCCCAATAAATATGCTCATAACTTACATTTTCACCAACTTCTTTTGAAATACTATTCGTCAGTTCAAAATCCAAACCATGTAATGTTTTAATGCCATTTTCCTCTTTTTCATATTGATACGGATCTAATGAATACCATCCGCCTTGTAACTCATGCGCCTCTGGCATAACAACATCTAAGTCTTGCGCAAAAATGCAATTTATATTACCGAACAATAAAACCATGCCCATTAAAATGAGAGCGCCACTTTTAAAGATAAAATTATTTAAAATAGACATTTGGCACCCTAAAGTAATAAATGAACATTCGCGTTAAAAAGGCGCCGACCACAGTGAACCACACGAAAAACCGAATAAGATCCGGCCGAATATTAAAAGTGTTAGATAATAAGGCAACCGATAAGATAAGCCCCCAAACGATAGCAACCTCAGAATAGATCTCTCCTTCAATATCGGATATTTTTCGACTTTTGCTCAATATATCTCGAATAATGGTACCTGCGGCACCCGTCAAGAAAGCAAAAAAGGGTCCCCAAAGCCATAGCGGCTCTACCTTCGCCATGAGGGAAATCAAGACACCGGTAACGGTGAAAGCCGCCAATCCAAGTGCATCACAAGTAGTTAACAATAATTTAAAATGTTTAATGACCCGTTTATAATGATGAGAATGTTTAGCGCTAGTATCCACTCTTTCAAACAACTTGCTCAGGGTAAAACCAATGATAACCGTTGAGAAAACGATGATTAAATAAATCGGGGTTTCTAGTGCATCAACAGGTCTTTGGCCAAAGATAATGTCCCTAAATAATCCACCGCCAACAGAGGCTAAAACAGCATAAAGCAGCGCTGATAATAAAGTACCATTAAGAGAATTTGCAATCAAAACGCCTGAAATCGAAAAAAATACAGTGCCGAGAATATCTAATGAATGAAACCAACCCGAATCAACTGTTTGCAATAAAATAACGGGATACAAATACCATGAAATAATATTTTGATATTCTTGACTCTGTTTCAAATTATTTATAGCTTGGTCAAACGCGGCAACAACTGAGGGTTGTACAGATTTTTTACTAAACACAAGATAAATAGGCGTTTCATACCCAAGGGTAGATCTATAATCAGCTTTCCTTTTTTTCTTCAAATACCAATGCCGATCCAACAATTCTATCAGACAAAAATCCGTCAATTTCATTAAGAAGCAATTTGTTCAGATTATCTATATTATCTTCGGAATAAACGATGCTGCGTGCATTTTTCGGATCCTGAATAAATGCATTCATCATTTCATCAGCGTAAATCACTCCTTTCTTCACGCCTAATCGAAACTTATTTTTTTGTAAATAATCTCGGAGTTCAGCCGCATTATTAAATGAATAAGCGCTACTCTTTTTTCTTAAAACGAATAATGCGTCCTCTTCAAAACGATATGGCTTCGAATAATAACCATATTCTTCACGTTCTTTGGAATAAGTGGCTCCTGAAACAAAATCAAGCGTTCCATTTTTTAAGGCTAACAACGCTTGTGCAAATGGCATAGGCTGAAAATCCACTTGTTCATGCGTTGCCTTAGCCAACTCCTCTACCAATTGAATATCCAATCCAGTTAACGCGGTACCACCAGTTTCTTTTTTTTGGTATTGATAGGGGTACCAAGGTTCCCAATTGGTTTTTAAGGCAGCTCCTAAAACCTCTACAGAATCTTCATCTGCCAATACCAACGCGGAGGCAATCATAAAACAAATAAAGAACAGAAATAAGCTCGCAATCTTCAGTTTTTTTAGCAACACTCGCACTCCGTTTCAAATGACGTTCCCCCTTATATAGGGTAGTTGGATTATGCCTATTTACCAGTCCATTTTCTAAAAGATATGCTAATATGAAGTATCCGCAAAAAAGGAGTTTTATCATGAAAAATTTCTTCCATTTTCTCATACTTGCTATTACCGTCTGCCTACCCTGCCCCACGATGGCTTACAACGAAACCTTAACTCCCAAATCCGCCCTGCAACGGCTCTTGGAGGGAAATGAACGCTTTGCAAAGGACAATTCGTTGTGTCCGGATCGCAATCAAGATAGACGCGCGGCGAGCGCTGCGAAACAAAAACCCTTTGCAGTCATTCTTGGCTGTTCCGATTCCAGGGTACCCCCCGAATTAGCATTTGATCAGGGTGTTGGAGACTTATTTGTCGTCCGTGTGGCTGGTAATGTGGTTGGTCCAACCGAGTTAGATAGCGTTGAGTATTCAGCCATTTACAATGGATCCTCTATTATCATGGTGTTAGGTCATGAAAACTGCGGCGCTGTTACTGCCGTGTTGGCCAATAATACCGCTGACATTGAAGCGGTGGCTGATCTCATTCGGCCTGCTGTCGACAAAAAAAATCCTTCTTTAGACGCGGCTATATTAGCCAATATTCAAAATAGCGTGGATCGGATCAAACAATCCCCTCCAATCCAAAAATTAATGAAGGAAGGAAAAGTCGATGTGGTCGGCGCTTATTATGATTTAAATACAGGAAAGGTGCGGCTATTGTCGCCTGAATAGGGTTGAATAAGCGTCTACAAACCAAGACCCAGTGATTTATAAACTTGCACTACATCTTCAATAACCACCAATTTCTGGTTGTTGAGATTATAGCTGCTTTGCAGATAATTCAACCGAGCGGCTAGACTCGTTGAATAATCTACTAATCCTGCTTGATACTGCGAGTTAGAAATGCTGAAGAGTTCGACCGCATTGCCCATTTGTCTTTGATAAGACAGCAATGCTTCATTATCTTCTTTATAGGAAATTAAAGCGCTATCTACTTCAATAAAAGCATTTAATACTGTATTTTTATAAGTTAAAATTGCAGATTCAAATTGGTATTTTGAACGCTTAAAAATACTCATCCTGGCTTGATAATCAAAAACAAATTGTGTTGCAAAAATGCCATAATTCCAATAAGCATTGCTCCCTGAAATGAGTCCACTCAAAGCAGTGCTGGCATAACCATAATTACCCGTCAAATTAACCGCGGGTAAAAAGTTCGCGATATTTTGCTTTTCCACATAACCAGCGGATAAAACTTGGTAATAGGCGCCTTGAATATCCGGTCGATTGGCGAGCATTTCCGCAGGGATCCCTGCTGGGATCAACTTTTTCGTTTCCAATTTTTTAGATTTTTGATCTAACGCTAGTTTAAAATTTTCAGGATATTCACCCACCAAATACGCCATGGTATAGCGTAAAATCTCTCGTTGTTTTTCGAGGACTAAAATATTGCTTTTGATGATTTCCATTTGATTTTTGGCGGTATAGAGCGTACTGGCATCAATTAACCCGCTGCGAAATTGCGTATTGAACAAATTAACAATCTCGATCGCACATTGATATTGTTGCTTAAGATTAATCAGATTATTTTCCGTTGTTATTATCTGAAAATAAGTATCTACCACACTGGCTATTAAAGTAAGCCTAACCACCTTACTTGCTGCAATGCTTGCAGCCTCATCCGCTTTTGCTTGTTTTACACTATTTCGCACTTGATTCCAAATATCTACCTCATAAGAAACGGAACCGGTTAACTGATTTAGATTGAAGATGGAACTAAAACTTGGACTGGTAGGATTAACGGTACTTGAAGCGTTAGATAGATTAGAAATAACTGAAGCGGATTTATTGCGTGATGAAGACGCGTTTAAACTGATTTGTGGAAAAAGCGAAGACAGGTTTTGCGAAACATACGTACTCGCAATTTGTATATTTTTTATAGAAATCTGATAATTGTAATTATTCTTAACTGCCAGATCGACCAATGTATTCAATTTTTCGTTATGAAAATTTTCCCACCATTCGCCTTTTAATTTTGCATTGGTTTTATTAATATCTGTCTTAAAATTTTTAGGGATTTCAAGAGCGGGAACTTCTGGTTTTTGGTATAACGCGCAGCCGCTTATTAAAATAAAACTAGAAAAACAACCCACATAAAATAGTTTTTTCATGGCTTACCTTTGATAAAAACATCCACTAATTGTCCTGGAAATATATTAATATCTGTGGGTCGTTTAAACCTAAAAACAATCGGTAATACTCGAACGTCCACACGTTCATTTCGTTGATCTGAAAGTTCTATATTCGGAATGGTATAAGGTTGTATACTATCGAATTCCAATGGAATACTTTTATTATTAAGACCTCGAATAAACAACGTGGCTTCTAATTTAGAGGTATCTGGCAAATTTGGCGTTAAGATTTCATCGACAAAAGTTCTGACTTGTAAATTCCCTGTATCCGCACCCATTTGTATGGTTGGCAACTGTGCTTGCGTATAAGTATCATAACTCCCTTGCGGTGAAACATAGTCTCCTATAGCACACACAATACGTAATATCTTGCCATCAATCGTCGATTTGATAATATATTTATCCAACAAGGCTAGATCAGAACGATATTGCGCTTTTGCCGCTTTCAAATTATCTTCTGCCATTTGAACAGCATAAATTGCATTGTCTAATGCGTTTATACTAATGGATTTTGGATCTAAATGATAAGAAGTTTGTGTTTTTTCCAGCTGCTTGGTCAGATTAATAAGATTCGCACTGGCATATTCTATTTCTGCTTCATCTTTCACCACCATTTCTCTTTGTATCAAATCATCAATGGCAAGGAGCGGTGTACCTTTGGTAACTTTCTCGCCATTTCTGACAAAAATGTTTGTTACGCGACCCGACACCTCAGGATAAATATTGACATTAGATCCATTTGCTTGAAAACTTTCAACAATGCCGGTCGCATAAATACCATTCTCATATGGGTTATAACTGACGGCGATCGGTGGCTGAGAAACAATTTTTTCATTATAAACAATCACACTTATAATCCCTGCTATTATACCTACAATAGCAATACCAAACAAGGGCTTAATGCTCATGTGATTTCTCCCCTTCGCTCGACATTTTTCCATCCTCCATATGTAGTATTCGAGTGGCATATTCATAAATTCGATTATCATGAGTAACGATAATAATGGCGCTATGTTCCGTTAAGACATGGTCTTTTACAAACGAAATGATTTTTTTACCAGTTTCACCATCAAGAGATGCTGTTGGTTCATCAAAAACCAATAGATCCGGTTTGGTGATCATGGCTCTTGCGATCGCAACGCGTTGCTGCTCGCCGAGGCTTAATTTATAAGGCGGAAGATCTGCGCGCGCTGCAAGTCCTACTACCTCCAATGCCTTTTCAGCTTCCATTAAGGATTCTTCCCAAGGGTTTTCTTTTAATATTAAAGGAATGGCCACATTTTCTTTGCTGGTGAGCTTAGGAAATAAATGAAAATCTTGGAATACAAAACCAAGGGTATATAATCTAAAATGGGTTAAATCATCATCTGCTAATTCCCAAATCTTTTCAGATTTTACGATCACTTGCCCTTCATTCGGCCTAAGAATTCCTGAAATAATACTTAGCAAAGTCGTTTTCCCAGAACCAGAAGGGCCTACAATATACAACATTTCACCATAATCCACTGAAAAACTGACCCCCCGAACGGCATAGGTGGGATTGTTCGCTTCACCAAACCATTTTACAATGTTATTTGCCTCTAGTATCACCTGCTAACCTCTAAAGATATTAAACGGATCAATTCGAGTAACCTTTCGGATCCCTAAATAACTGGAAAAAGCAATAATAAATATTACCATCAAAAAAGAAACAATAAGATTTTGAAAAGTAACCAAAGATGCATATTCTGGCAAACGTAA
>JAJZUR010000066.1 GCA_021848375.1 Pseudomonadota bacterium
GATTGCAAAACAACCTGATCTTGGCACTGCTTTATTGGTATTAAGCAGCGGTCTTTTGGTCATCTTTTTTTCTGGGATCTCCTGGCAATTTATGCTGACGCTCTCTGGAATGTTAACGTTATGTTGTCCCGTATTTTGGTATTTTATGCATGATTATCAACGTGAACGTATTTTAGTGCTATTGGATCCAAGTAGAGATCCTTTGGGCACAGGATACCAAATTATTCAGTCTAAAATTGCAATTGGATCAGGAGGATTATATGGCAAAGGATGGTTAAATGGAAGTCAATCACAACTAGAGTTTTTACCCGAACGTTCAACTGATTTTATCTTTGCTGTTTTCGCAGAAGAATTTGGGTTAGTAGGTTGTATCATATTGCTTCTATTATATTTATATATTATTATCCGAGGATTGTATATCAGCGTACAAGCGCAAGATACTTTCAACCGCTTATTGGCGGGTAGTTTGATTATGACCGTGTTTGTGTATTTATTTGTAAACATTGGCATGGTAACTGGCATATTGCCAGTGGTTGGGATCCCATTACCATTGGTCAGCTACGGAGGTACTTCTTTAGTCACACTAATGGCCACTTTTGGCATATTGATGTCAATTCACACGCATCGTACTTTATTGCCAAAATAATGCTAACGAAGGAGAATCATTTTGCTGAATCGTCTTTGTAAATTATTGCTGTTGTTAACAGTGGCATGGTATGCGGGATGCACTTATGCACAATCCAAACTGCAAAAACCCTTTGCTGAACGCAAAGATGTTAAACAATTTATTCAAGAAATGCACCAGCAGTATGGGATTGATAAATCTACCTTAACGGCAATCTTCAAAACTTATGCGTCGAATCCTAAAGTTATCCGCTTAATGGACAGACAATTTGAAGCTATGCCCTGGTATCGCTATCGAGATCGATTACTCACCGAAAAACGCATTAACGACGGTGTTCGCTTTTGGCGTGCCAATGCCACAGTTTTGGATAAAGCAAGTAAAAAATTTGGCGTTCCACCAGAAATTATCGTTGCCATTTTAGGGATAGAAACTTCTTATGGTGATATTACCGGCACATTTCCGGTAGTGCAAAGCCTAGCAACGCTTGCGTTTGATTATCCCCGACGCGCTGCTTATTTTAGAAAAGAATTAGAACATTTTATTTTACTGACAGAAGAAGGGGCACTCCACCCTACCAATACACTTGGCTCCTATGCGGGCGCAATGGGTATGCCTCAATTTATGCCGAGCAGCTATCGTAAATTTGCCGTTGATTTCTCTGGTACCGGCAAAAGAGATTTGATCTATGATAAAGTTGATGTCATCGGCAGTGTTGCCAATTATTTAAAAATCAATGGTTGGAAAGCAGGGCAACCAATTGCACATAAAGCCATGGTCACTGGCAATGCTTATCGTAAGCTCCCTGTTACGAAAGGGCATCAACCAACCATCAGCTTAAAAGAGCTCGCCAAGTACAATGTAAGATCCCTGAATGCTAAAAAAATCAGTGATAATTCCCAAAAAGTTAAATTCATGGTACTAGAAAGCGCCGCCGATCGTGATCAAGGCTGGTTGGGATTTCATAATTTTTATGTCATCACCCGTTACAATAATAGTACGCTATATGCGATGGCCGTTACACAATTAAGCGAACAACTGCGGGCACGTTACAAGAGCTAACATAAGGAATCTATGATGCAAAACCAAAATCATTTACCCCTCTTAAAAAAAATTCTCCTTGGCTTTATTTGTACAGCCATATTCTTATCCGGCTGTAGCACCAGCCATAAAAAAAAGAAAAAAGACGGTCCCCCCAAACACATCCCTGCAAATCTACATAAAACCCCCGATGCAGTTCCCAAAGTTGAACCCTTAAGTCGGTACGGTAATCGCTTTGGCAAAAATGGTAAATCCAATACCTACGTGGCATTAAGAAAACGTTACAAAGTGATGGCAACCAGCAAAGGTTATCGCGCTCGCGGCTTAGCTTCTTGGTATGGCACCCAATTCCACGGCCGTAAAACCTCAAATGGTGAACGCTATGACATGTTTGCAATGACGGCTGCCCATCCCACCTTACCCTTGCCGTGCTATGCCAAAGTGACTAATTTAGAAAATGGTAAATCTGTCATCGTTAAAATCAACGATCGTGGCCCTTTCCACCACAATCGCATCATCGATCTCTCTTATGTCGCTGCAGCTAAGCTTGGCGTGCTCGGACGCGGTACCGCGCGTGTAGAAGTGGAATCGATTGATCCTCGCGATCATGGCGGCCAAGTCCCTAAAAAGCACCGCCATTTGGTCGTAAAAAAAACAGTGCCAGGCGCTCATCGCAAAAAACGGTAAGTTAAGTGAATTAATAAAACTAAAGGCTAAAATCTCAATTTAAAATAAGTTGAACATATAAATTGCATATTAGTCTTGAGTCTAGATCTGACCCTATCGATAATATACTATAACTAAAATATTCTTAATCTATGTGACGGAGCTTTCTTTATGCAATTTAACGGGTTTTCCTCGCTGCCAAAACTATTTTTAGCTCTACTTCTCATACCAACACTGGCAGTTGCCGATTTACCCCCCCTGCCTCAACCTACTTTGATTATCCCTGCTCCCCCGGCGTTGGCGGCAAAATCTTACCTGCTGATTGATTTTTTAAGCGACTATGTGATTGCAGAACAAGATATTGACCAGCGCGTTGAACCCGCCAGTTTAACCAAAATGATGACGGTTTATGTGATTGATCAGGCGCTTAAAAGCGGCAAAATTAAATTACAAGATAAGGTTCAAATCAGTCAAAAAGCCTGGAAGGCGGAAGGATCTCGAATGTTTGTTGAAGTAAATTCAACCGTGCCCGTAGAAGATTTACTGCACGGCATCATCATTCAATCGGGTAACGACGCCTCAATTGCCATGGCCGAACACATTGCGGGAAGTGAGGCAACATTTGCTGATATGATGAATTTTTACGCAAAACATTTAGGCATGGTGAATACCCATTTTGTCAATTCAACCGGTTTACCTGATTCCAACCATTATACGACAGCACGCGATCTCGCAACGTTAGCCAAAGCGTTGATTCGGGATTTTCCAGATACCTACGCCTTACATGCTAAAAAAGAATTTGTATATCAAAAAATTAAACAACAAAATCGTAATCAATTGTTATGGCGCAATGAGAAAGTAGACGGTATTAAAACCGGCTACACTCAAACAGCGGGTTATTGTATGGTAGCTTCTGGTCAAAAAGACAATATGCGCTTAATTGCCGTGGTTATTGGCGCAAAAACGGACGCGATTCGCATGGATGAAACCAATAAATTATTAAATTATGGTTTTCGTTTCTTTGAAACTCGTAAATTATATCCTGCAATGACATCTCTTAAAAAAACCCGGGTCTGGATGGGTGCAGAAAAGGAAGTCGACTTAGGGCTCGTGCAAGATTTGTATGTTACCATTGGCGAAGGACAATATGATCAACTGAAGGCTGCCATTAATGTCGAAAAATTCATTAAAGCCCCTGCAGCACAAGGCGCTGTGTTAGGAACCATTGCAGTAGAATTTAACAACAAAGTGATTACGGAACGTCCAATTGTTGCCTTAACTGAAATTCATCAGGGCGGTATTTTAAGCCGACTGTATGATAGAGTGGCAATCGCTGTAAATTCTGCAATCGAGAAATTTACGCCTTAACCGATGACAACCCAAACCATTGCTTTTTTAAACGATGCTTTTCTTCCCATTGAAGAAGCTCATCTTTCGCCGCTGGATCGGGGTTTTACGTTTGGGGATGGCGTTTATGAAGTGATCCCCGTTTACAATGGACGCTCTTTTTGTTTAGATGCTCATCTTGATCGCTTAAATCAAAGCTTAAACAGCATTCGTATGCAGCCACCATATTCACATGAGAAATGGACACATATTTTGGATACGCTTGTCAAAAAGAACGGTGCGGGAGATCAATGGATCTATGTGCAAGTGACACGCGGTATCGAACCCAAACGGGAACATCAATTCCCTACCCAAGTAATCCCAACCATCTTTGCTGTCAGTTATCCTAAAGTTTATTTAACCAAAGCCGAACAGGCAAAAGGGATCCGCGTCACTGCCGTCACTGACATTCGTTGGAAACTGTGTCATATTAAAACTGCTTCTAGATTAGCCTATGTGTTGATGAACCAAGAAGCCAAAGAGGCTGGCTTTGATGAAGGCATTATTATGAATACTGGCTATGCCCTAGAAGGCACCATCAGTAATCTTTTTATTGTTCGCCATGGTGTTATCTATACGCCGCCAAAATCAACGCAGTTATTACATGGCATTACGCGCGATTATATTTTAGGCCTTGCCGAACAACATAAGATCCCCTATCGAGAAAGCAAAATTTCGGAACGCGATTTGTTAAAAGCGGATGAAATGTGGATCACAGCTTCTACCCGCCCGATTTCACCCGTCATTGAATTTAATGGACATACCATCGGTAATGGTAAAGCAGGCCCTATGTGGGATCGATTATGGGATTTATATGCAGGACAAGTTAATAACCTTTCCATGTCAGTTTCCAATTAAGATCATTGGACTTGCAGATGATCAATTTGAAGGCATTGTGATCGGCATTTTAAATCAACACGTCCCTGATTTGGGCGAAGGCGCCATCGTTGCCAAAAAAAGCAGAGGCAATAAATATTTGTCGTTAACTGCCACCATTAATGCAACCAGTCAACAACAACTGGATGTTCTTTATCGGGCTTTAACAAATAATCCACATGTAATGGTCGTATTATAAAATTACTATTGGTAATGAGACCACATTGAACAAATATAAACCGTAAAATTTGCTTTATCAATTTTATACACAATTCTATGTTTAATATTAATTCGTTTTGAATAAAATCCATTCAAATCGCCTATTAATTTTTCAAAACGATGCGACGGACTAAACGGATCTTCTTTGATAGATTGTAGTACTTTCTTCGCCTTTTCTGCTAAACCTGCACTTGTTAAGTTTCTAGTATGCGCTTCTACTTTTTTATTAAAGAGTAACTTCCATCCTTCTACCACTTCAGCTTATCCTCATCTATCCATTCGTCTTTATTACTAGTATCACAGCTGCGAACTGAATTCACCAACCCAGGAACTGAGTGTAAGTACAATGTTTCCATTAAAGCATCGTAATCTTCTTTAGAAATCAGTACCACATCTCCTGCCTTACCAGTAATCGTCGTAGGATCATTTGATTCAACCGTATGTTTTAATAGGCTAAAGAAATTCTCTCTTGCCCACGTGCTAGAATGTATTTGCATAGTGATCACCTTACCTAATTGTATAACTTATAGTTAAGTGTACGCTATTCCGGACATAAATGTCAACCGATACATGGCGAGGACGTATCGTGAATAACCCGTTGATTTTTAAAGATTTAGGACTAAAACCCTACGAAACCGTTTGGAATGCCATGCGGAATTTTACGCTATCGCGCACTGCCGACACGGTCGATGAAATATGGTTGGTTGAACACCCCGCTGTTTTTACGCAAGGGCAAGCTGGAAAGAAAGAACATATTCTCAATCCTGGTACTATCCCAGTCATCCAATCTGATCGGGGCGGCCAAGTGACTTATCATGGCCCTGGGCAACTTATCCTGTATGTATTACTGGATATTAAACGTAAGGGACTCGGGGTAAAAAGCCTAACACAGGCCTTAGAACAATCGATTATTGCCGTACTGGCCGAATACCGAATCCATGCTAATACTGACTGCGCGGCAAGAGGAGTTTATGTGGAAAAAGCTAAGATTGCCTCTTTAGGGCTTAGAATTCGCAAAGGCTGTAGTTATCATGGGTTAAGCCTTAATGTCGCTATGGATTTGGAGCCTTTTAGTCGTATCAACCCCTGTGGCTATGCGAACCAAAAAATGGTACAAATGCGAGATTTTACCGATAAGGCAAGTGTCGCCAGCGCAGGTAGCCACCTCATCAAACACCTCATGCGCCAATTAGGTTACACTGAGCTTATCCCCGCAGAGCAAAGAGGTTAGAACGAAGATGACGACACATAATCCGAACGAAAAACAAAAAGGCCAAGCGAAACTAGCCCGCATTCCCATTAAAATTGAACCAACCGAAAATTTTTTAAGCAAACCAGATTGGATCCGTATTCGCGTATCCAATAGTCCGACGGTCGCTCATCTCAAAAAATTATTGCGTGAACATAAACTGCATACCGTGTGCGAAGAAGCTTCTTGTCCCAACTTAAACGAATGCTTTAGTCACGGTATAGCAACGTTTATGATCATGGGTGATAAATGTACACGACGCTGTACTTTTTGTGATGTCGCTCATGGTCGACCTGATCCACTCGATAAAAATGAACCAACCAATCTTGCCAAAGCCATTCACACCATGAATTTACGGTATGTGGTCATTACCTCTGTTGATCGAGACGATTTAAAGGATGGCGGCGCTGAACATTTTTCAGAATGTATCGCGGCTATTCGAGCGCTGTGTCCAACCATTAAAATTGAAATTCTAGTGCCTGATTTTCGAGGACGATTAGAGATCGCATTAGATAAATTAAGTATAGCGCCGCCTGATGTCTTTAATCACAATGTCGAAACGGTACCGCGTTTATACAAAGCGGTACGTCCGGGTTCGGATTTTATTTGGTCGTTAACGCTCATTCAACAATTTAAAAAACGCTTTCCGCACATTCCAACCAAATCTGGTTTAATGTTAGGCCTTGGTGAAACCGATGCAGAAATTAAAGAAGTACTACGAACGATGCGGCAGTATGATTGCGATCGCCTTACCCTTGGACAATATTTGCAACCGAGTAAATATCATTCTCCCGTACAACGCTTCGTCACTCCAGATGTTTTTCAAGAACTAGGGCAATATGCAGAAAGTCTTGGCTTTTCCAATGTCGCGAGTGGCCCTTTGGTCCGTTCCTCATACCATGCCGATCTACAGGCAGCCGGTGAAAACATAAAATAACTACTATTTAGAAAACCTATATTCTAATACCAATGCATCTTCCCGACCGCCGATGGCAGGATAATAATCTTGACGGTGGCCAATCACCGTAAAACCGAGCTTCTTGTATAAATCATAGGCATGGTGATTAGACACTCGTACCTCTAAATAAACTGAAGCTGCGTTTAAAAGCTTTGCTTGCTCCATTAAGTGTTGCATCATGCGACGCCCTAAGCCTTGTCTTTGCCGTTCAGGTTGAATTGAAACATTTAGAATATGCGCTTCATCCGCGCCCATTGAAAGCAAGCCATAGCCAATAATTTCCTCTTCATCTTCCAATACCCAACAGCTATAGCCGACTTTTATGCAATCGCTAAATATACCGTACGTCCATGGAAAATCCATAACGACTTCTTCAATTTTCATTACCCCTGCCACATCATTTTGTTGCATAGCGCGCAGGGTAATCATCGTACTCTCATTAAAGAAATATGTTCTTTTAAGTGTAAAAGATCTGTGTAACTTTTTCTTTTAAGCGCTTTATTGGCTAATAGTTCAGTAGGATGATAAGTAAATTGTACGAAGCGTGCACATTTTTTAAAATTCGGGTTTTCTATTAAAACGTTAGCAAAAGCTTCTCCCAACATTAAAAGCGTAAAGGGTGCCCATTTTAGAAGTGTATCCATCAACCGCTCTGTCGTTGTACCAGGTTGAACCCAAGCCATGCATAATTCATCCTTACTCAATTCCAATACTTTTAACATACCCATTAAAATCTTGCCTTCCTCTGTTTCAATTTTAGCAGATTTTTCAGGCAGTAAAACCAAACAGGCAGCACAAAATATAGGTTTAACCGATGATAGCGGAAATGTTAGCTCTGAACGCTCTCCCCAGTAAGGAATACCTAATGCCGCTAAGGTTCTATAACGGCTTCTGATATCACTTGTGAGGAGGGAAGTATCCATCGATTTTAAGATTTTCCTTTGCGTTTTCGATTCTTTAACCAATAGAGAGGACCTGATAAGGCGTAAAGGAAAAACATGACAAATAAAACGGAAGGGGGATCCCAGG
>JAJZUR010000067.1 GCA_021848375.1 Pseudomonadota bacterium
AAAATTTTTATTTTTTACTATGGGACTATTATGTACAATACTATAAAAAATGCGTTCGAAACACAAGTCCAGAAAAATGTTCTCTACATTCTGCTTATGATTTACCCCCACTTGCAAAATACTTGCAAGCGTTTTCAGTAATGGGTTTTCTTTCTCAATTGTTACAAGGTCTTGCTCACCTATTTTTGAAAATTCCGAATTAAAATCAGAGATTTCAAGAGGAAACTGTTTGCTAATATGTTTATGATACTTGTAAATATAATGAACAGCAGACACTATCGCAGCTTGGATTTCAGATGGCATTCCTGAGTTAGTATTTGTCTTTTCATCTATATTATCTAGGATATCTTGAGTAGTCTCGGCAACCTGTAATGGGTTTTGGATTAGTTTTTTTTGCATAAACTGTATTAAATCGTGTTTAATTCCTTCTATTAATTCACCTTTTGATTCCAGTTTTATTTGATCAAATAATTGCTCATAAAATTTATCTCTACAATTTGATGCTTCTTTTGTTTTTTTATATAGATCATCCCAATATAGCATCGAATAACGGGTGAAATCTTCATTTGGTGGGCTAAAGTTGGGAAATAATTCTACGCGAATCAACTCAAGCGCCTTTGGCTGATTGTTTTGCTCTGTTCTATGTTCCAAGTGACCAAAGAGGGGGAAGATATTAGGATTGCTTATTAAAATACGAATTTTTTCAAAAACTTCATTTATATTTTTTTCGCCAGAACTGCATAAAATACGTAAATACCCCAATGCTGGATCACTCCCAAAGTGAGAGAGGGGAGCAAAAGCGATGCCACACATCAGCAACAGATAATAAGCTATCTCTTCATCTGTACTAAGACTATCATCATCAAGCGATAGCCCAATCTTATTTTTCATTTCATCTAAAATTGTAGGGTTTAATATTTTCCTTCCCAAAAGTTGAGTAAAGTCACCTACAATGTAAAACGTTCCTTTTGGCTTATAGGAGAGGTCTTTTAGCTGAAGATTCAGTTCGTTTAGCTTTTTCTGAACCAATTCGACCTGTGGTTGATAGTGAAACTTAGAAGCCATTCTTTCATCAAATGAAAAACAGGTATATAGAGGTAAAGGCTTGAATTCTTCTGAATTTTCACGTTTTAAAATATGTATCTTCTTTGGAGGTATAGTAGAGCACTTAACGTCATCCAAGGGAACCGCCATGAGCTTTAATTCTTCGTGATATGCAATATCTTTTAAGCCTGCGATAACCGTCGCATAACCAATTTTAGCTGAGAGTGATGGCTCCCCAATTCGGGTCATTTCTGCTCTCAATACGTCAATTAATGTATCATCAAAGCCAAAAAGAGCCGCAAATCTTTCTCCTGGCATACTAAAACCCTTAGTGCTAGAACGTAAGATAAGACTACGTTTGAGTAAATCGATGAGATCTTTTTTGGGGATTATCTCTTTTTCTATCGCATCAAAAACATAAGTTAAATAAAGTGGATTAGATAAATCAAAAACCTGCTCCGCGTACGCTTCATCCCAAACAACATAACAATCTTGTTGTCGTAGAACGTTAACGATTCCCTTCATGTCCATTTCACTTAGAACTGAGCCTAAGGGGTTATTTGGATTACAAAACATCACTGCACTTATTGTTATTCCCCGAGCTTTTGCGTCATCAAAGGCCTCTTTTAGTGCAGCAGGAGTAATACGATATTCTCTATTTTTTATCACATCAATACAATAGAGATCGTTTGGCTGACAAGCGCGATCATATAAGCAATAATACGGACTTTGAACAATAATTTGACCATGTGGGTGCTGTTTTTTGATCCAGTTAAAGAATATATTAAGGCCAGCTGTCCCGCCTTCCGTAAAGATTACATTCTTTGGCTTTATTTCATATGATTCCGTATTTTTAAACATAGTTAATTCATAAAAATCATTTAGGCTGTCTGCAATTAGGCGATCAGCAGCCTCTTTCCAAATATTTGATACTGCAATTTCTCTACCACACATTTCTTCTACTTCTTGTTTCTCTATGTCATCATGAGCTAATTGCGTTTCGAGAGCATTAAAGTTCGACAACTTATTTATCAGTTGGGTTCGTTGTTTTTCCAATGTTGCTGCTTTTTCCCAAAACTGTTTTTCAATAATGGTTGCATCAATTTTAGCAAAATTAGTTGGTTTTCCTAAGTCCAATTGATGAATTTCATAACCTTGTTTTTTATAAAACGCGGCCCAAACATCCAAAAGCTGTAAAGGCGCAAGGTTAGAAACAGCGCCTGAGGGCATTTTCTTAAGATTAATAGGCATATTTTTCCCAATTTCGTTAATGATACTTAGGACAATTTAGTTTATAGAGTTCTATAGTCTGCGATAATTAGGATTATCCCTAATATTTTTAATGTGAGTCAAACAACTATAATATGCGAAAAATAGCCAGACAAGTGTCATTCAGTCAAGGTTGCATAACTGCGACATCATATTATCTTAATTTATAAATTTTATGCGGCTCATTTGACACGTTTTGTTCTTCTCATTTTCTTATGCCCTCGAATCCGAACTTTCAACCCTTTTCCTAAAATCTTTTCATCCCTAATTTGAGGAGATCGTCTTCTTTTGGAAAAATGCCTTTGCTTTCTTTCAATTTCATTCAACTTATGCAGTTGCTTTTCCAGCATATTGAGGCCTTTCTCCGTTTTTTTCAATGCCTTCTCAAGAAGGGTAACGACATCCCGCTTTAAAGCAGTGGACATAGTTTTAAAACCTTTTGCAACACTGGGTTTAACTTCACGAGAAAATGTTTTTTTAGCCCTCAAATTTGCCATATTTATCTCCTTCATGATCTAAGTAATATTCCCTTTACTTTTAAATTTGGCCTTCCCTGGCCCAAGGCCCCACCGTTTAATACTGACTGCGCCGATGATGATGACGATGTAAAGGTTTTCTGACAGTCTCTTCTTTAACAATGACTTCGTCTATCACCCTGCCCCCAAGACTTATGCATTCCTCCGGATCAGCGGCGCGTATGCGTTGTCCCTTGCGATTTTCACATTTCACTTTTTCATAAACGGTTTGAGTCTCAACCTTTTTATGACCATGGCGATCCCGGCTTTCACGAATAGTTTCATTTTCCACCCAATTATCGCCGCTTTTATTCACTTCATAGGTAACTGTTCGTTCCCCGCGATTAACGCAACCCCCAAGCAAGCCAACGCTTAATGCTATTCCTATGGCAAACACAACTCGCTGTTTTTGTATACGCTCCATAACGAACCCCCCTTTTCATCCAACTTACTATACTATATTTACTTTCGCACAGATGATGACTATTTATCGGCTTTAACCATTAAAGTAGATTTGACACTTTTAACCCCTTTAACGGTCTTTGCTAATTCTTCAGCATTAGTGAGTTGTGCTTCATTTTCAACACTTCCGGTTAAATAAACCACACCGTCTTTCGTTTTTACATGAACTGTTGATACTGCAACCGGCGCTTCGCCAAATATTTTATCTCTTAAATAAATCCCTTTCACCTTTGCCGTAATAGCTGCATCGGTAAAGGGTTGTGAGCTTGCATCCACTTTT
The DNA here is from genome assembly GCA_021848375.1 of Pseudomonadota bacterium. Classification (GTDB taxonomy): domain Bacteria; phylum Pseudomonadota; class Gammaproteobacteria; order UBA6186; family Azoamicaceae; genus CADEGZ01. The sequence goes on from JAJZUR010000067.1 coordinate 3,571, forward strand.
AAATTGGTGGCATCTACATCTCGAACCCCTTCTGTTGCCGCTGCGATCTCTATAGCCTTACTAGCTTCCTCCTCTGTCTTAACATGCCCACTTAATTCAACGATTGCGTTTTTAGTTTCAACGTGTACGCTTAACCCTGAAACATCTTTATCTGCTAACATTTTTGATTTAACATTTGCGGTAATAACAGAATCTTCAATGACAGCAGGGGCTCCCATCACATTTACTGATCCTAATGCCAAAAAGACTATCGCAAAAAGTAAAACCCTCGAAACAACTGTCTCTATATTTACACTCATAATGTTCTCCCTAAACTATTTATTGTGACAGTTCAATTTACCATCTTCAAATCAATACTAACAAGTAGCTAAGCTCATTTTTAGGGAAAATCCTAAACGATTTTAAGGACTATTTGAGTTGAACTAATTCTGTCTCGTAATAACCCAATATTGACTTAGTCAATATCTAAGTGATATTATAAATTTCATTTCGGTACATACCAAGAGGTAAACAATGTCGCATTTGGAATTGCGCATTGAACAAGACAACTATCGAATTCGCATTTTCGGCCCCTTAGATTTACATCATTTTCAACAAGCAAAAGAAATATTACAACAACAGCATTTCGCAGATGATAAGGCTGTAGCCATAGATTTGTCTGAAGTGACACACTTTGATACTGCTGGTGCAGCTTTCTTGCGCAACTTATACCATGCTACGAAACAAACGTTGAAGTTTGAAAATTTCCGCCCAGAACATAAAGCACTTTTTGACCTGATCAACCAGATAAATCTTGGAAAACCTCACACTAAAAAGTCTTTGGCGCCGTGGATGAAAATCGTAATACGTATTGGCAAAGCAACAATGGATATTTGGCCTACTATTTTTGAACTTATCTCCTTTATGGGTCGATCCTGGGTAGCATTACTAAAGGTATTGAAGCGGCCATCCAGTTTGCGTTTTATTTCTATTACGCATCATGTGGAAGCAATTGGAATTAATGCGGTTCCAATTATTAGTTTAATTGCTTTCGTTATCAGTATTGTTCTTGCTTACCAAGGCCAAGTACAATTGAAGCCACTCGGCGTGAAGCAGTACACCGTTGATCTTATCGCTATTTCCGTATTACGAGAGATGGGCGTGCTCCTCACAGCTATCATGATTGCAGGGCGCTCCGGTAGCGCTTTTACGGCGGAAATTGGCACCATGAAGGTGCGTCAAGAAGTTGACGCCTTACGTTCAACTGGTTTTGATCCATTTGAATTATTAATATTGCCGCGCTTAATTGCTTTAGTAGTGGCGCTGCCGTTACTGACGTTACTGGCCGATCTCATGGGCTTATTCGGTGGTGCGTTAATATCGCTATCGCTGATAGATATGACTGTGCCGGAATATCTTGAGCGCGTCCGTCAAGCTGCAACTTGGCAGGATTTTCTAGTAGGCATGATTAAAGCGCCCATATTCGCATTTGTAATTGCAGAAGTAGGCTGTATGTATGGATTAAAAGTTTCTGGTTCGTCAGAGAGTGTCGGCAAGGAAACTACGAACTCTGTTGTCAAATCGATCTTCCTGATCCTTATCTTAGATGGACTATTTTCTATCTATTTTCAAAAGGTAGGATTATGACAACTAATACCAAGAAAAATAAGGATATTATTATATCGGTGAAGAATATTGTTAATCGTTTTGGTAAACATATGATTCATGACGGAGTGAGCTTTGATATTATTCGCGGAGAAATCCTCGGTATCGTGGGTGGTTCTGGTTCAGGCAAATCAGTATTACTGAAAACTCTGGTGGGGTTGCATCACCCTAATAAGGGCACGGTCCTCATCAATGGAAAACATATAGATAATATTGCGTCCTTCGAATCCGCCTCGCTGTTCGGTGTATTATTTCAAGAAGGCGCACTGTTTTCATCACTAACGGTTGAAGAGAACATCACGTTTTTACTTCGCGAGTATACTTCATTGAAGGAAAATGAACAAACTGAGTTGGCTCGGCTTAAGCTGACGCTCGTGGGGCTGGAAGCGGAAACAACAAGTAAATATCCTGCAGCATTGTCAGTGGGGATGGCCAAGCGTGTTGCTTTAGCTCGAGCACTCGCGTTGGATCCGCTGATACTCTTTTTAGACGAACCAACTTCCGGCTTAGATCCCATAAACGCCAACGGATTTGATGAATTAATCGGTAAACTTAATGGAGGTTTACAACTCACCGTAGTGATGGTGACACATGATCTGAATACTTTATTTAATATTTGCACTCGTGTCGCTGTGTTGGTTGACAAGACAATTATAATCGATACGCTACCCAACTTGTTAAAACGAGATCACCCGTGGATTCAGGAATTTTTCCATGGATCACGGGGTCAAGGGGCATTAGTAGCTGCTCAATATTATGCAAGAGAGACACATGGAAACTGATAAAAATTATTTTTTGGTCGGCCTATTCGTTATTACCATGGTTCTGGCTGGTTTTGGTTTTACCTTATGGATGACTTCCGCTGGCAAGGGCGATTATATTCCTTATCGCATACGTTTCGCTGAATCGGTCAGTGGTTTGAATAAAGAAAGCGCTGTCAAATTTCGGGGAGTTAATATTGGCAATGTCGAAAAAATTAGCATCGATTCAACAGATCCAAAACTGATCCAAGTCGATATTCGTGTTCAGAAATCAACCCCTATTAAAACCGATACCTCAGCCACCTTAAAACTCTACGGCATCACTGGAGAAGTATATATTGAACTGAGTGGGGGTAGTCCTAATGCTCCGCTGCTAAGAGCTAAAGCGAATGAACTTCCGGAAATTCAGGCCAAACCGAGCAGCATAGATGCCATTTTGAATGGGTTACCAAAACTACTGGAAAAAGCTAATCATATAGCCGATCAGTTAAATAAAATCTTCAGTGACGAGAATGTTCATTCTATCAATAACATTGCTAGAAAATTATCAACACGTTATGGAGATAAAAAAGATCAAAAAAAATAATCTCAGCGCCTGACACCGCTAGACAAGTTGACGCACTTAACTATAATCACGAGCATTCTTTAGGGTTTTTTTGAGGATTTGCCTGTCTAGCCCTTAGTTCCTATCCCCGAATAGCTCTCGCTGGATCCGCCAAATTAATGCGAGAAATATCATCAGGCGCCAAACCCTCACTTGTGTTCATAAATACCCGGAAATATCCTGCGAGTCTCCCCTTGTTCCGCCCTATGCTAAACCATTCGTTTAGTTCATCTACAAGAGAAGATGAATGTGAACTTATCATTAAACGATAATATCCCAATGCTGAATAAATAGGCCACAATTTCTTCGCCAAGCGAAATGCACCCAGCAAACTACTTTTCACACCCAAGTTAAGCCAATTTTCTAAACATACATCTTCCCATTCAATAAATATTTTATCTGTTTCCGTGATGGAATAACGATAGGCGGAAGTACTCACAAATGAAATCAATGAGAAAAACGGATGTGAAATAACCACCTCACCCCAATCAATAATGGTTAAATTATTTGTATCACTTTCAATCAAAACATTATTATCGTGAAAATCACAATGATTCAAGGTTTCTGGTATTTGGTAATTTGACAACAATTCACACATAGCTGTAATGATAGGATGTAATTTGTGCAGGGCTTTAAGCTCATCGGTTGTGAGCCCCTCTCGTTTTAATAAAGCTTCTTTGTTAACCATTCTCTGATAGAGTAAGGGTAATTTTTCTAACCTCCAATCTGGCATACCAAGTTCAAGGAAGCTATTTATATTGTTTTGAACTGCCACCTGAAGGTTGGTATATTTCTGCAAGGTTTTGGTTAGCAAATCAGGCTGAAAATTACTTTTTTGGATTTCTCTTAACGGAATACCTGCGTCTTTCATTAAAAAACAGGATAAATCTTTGTTTTTATCAATTATCTCTGGGACAGGAGCGTGAAATTTTTCATACAAAATTTCTGTTATCTTTAGCTCTATCGACAATGCTGGTGGCGTTTGTTTTAAGTACACAACGCCATTTGAGGTCAAAAAACGTGTCACACTATAGTGCCAGCAAATGAATTTTCGGAAAAAAATTTCTTTAATCACTATCAGTTCATACAAAGACTGAATTTTTTAACTCAAATTTAATCGGAGTTTCTGAGCTTCGGCTGTTGAAGTGGACGAAGATCATCTGAAAGTTTAAATGTTAATTCCTCAAAGAGAATTGGATTTTCAGGTCGAGCTTTAGCATAAATTTCCTGTTGCTCAACTCTTAAGAATTTTTCCTTAAAATTAAAGCTGGCATATTCAGTATCAATAATATATAGTAGACCATCTTCTCCTCTTCGGATATTCACATACCCAAATAAATCTGTATAGCCTTTCGAGTTGATGAAATTTATTTCTTCATCTTCTTTAGGTGTTAAATTGAATGTTTCTAATTTGTTTG